>JAHEKA010000424.1:619-3251 GCA_024638585.1 Rhodospirillales bacterium | reverse complement strand
CGGGTCAGCTCGGCAAAGCCGCCATCCTTGGCCCGCCCGCCCGCGATCCAGTAAACCTCGGGGTAGCAGGCGATGGCGCGCAGCGTGGCGTCGGGATTGGTGGCCTTGGAATCGTTGATGTAGGAGACGGCCCCGATGCGCCGCACGGTTTCCTGGCGATGGGGCAGGCCGGGATAGGTGGCAAGGCCTTCCGCCACGTGCTCGGGCGAGACCCCGGCCGAAAGCGCCACCGCCGTGGCCGCCGCGGCGTTCTGCGCGTTGTGGCTGCCGGGCAGCTGGGGAGCAAGGGAGAGATCGGCGATCAGGCGGGTGGTTCCGGCCCGTCCATCCATCACATGGCGGTCCTCCACCCAGACACCGCCCGGCACCGGGCCTTCGCCGGAAATCGGCACCAGGGCGAGGTCCTCCCGGCCGGCCAAGCGTTCTTCCATGGCCCGGCAATGGGCGTCGTCGGTGCCGATCACCGCGACGGCGCCGGGCCGGGTCAGGTCGAACAGGCCTTCCTTGGCCGCGACGTAGCCGTCGATCCCGCCGTGGCGGTCGAGGTGATCGGGGCTGATGTTGATCAGCACGGCGATGTCGAAGGTGGCCGTCTCGATTCGTTCGATCTGGTAGCTCGACAGCTCCAGGACGAATACCCCGCCGGGGCCCGGATCAATGAGGTTCAGCGAAGCGGGACCCAGGTTGCCGCCGACCGCCGCCGCGCGTCCGGCGACCTTGAAGATGTGGCCGATCAGGGCCGTCACCGTCGATTTGCCGTTGGTTCCGGTGATGCCGATGAAGCGCGCCGATGAGCCCGCGCGGGCCAGGAGCTCGATGTCGCAGATGATGGGGATGCCGGCCTCTCGGGCGTGGGCCGCGACCGGATGGGGAGCGGGGAAGGTGTGGGGGATGCCCGGGCTCAGGACCAGCGCCTCGGTCCCTTCCCAGCCGCCGGTGCCGAGATCCGAAAGCGCGATTCCCTTGGCTTCTGCCGCCTTGCGCCGTGCGCCGTCGTCGTCCCAGGCCTGGACGCGGGCGCCGGCGGCGGCCAGCGCCTCGACCGTGGCAAGGCCCGAGCCGCCCAGCCCCATGACCGCGAAGGTCTGCCCCTCAATGCCCGGAAGATGGATCACGCGTCGATCTCCCTCACCGCAGCTTCAAGGTGGACAGCCCGATCAGGGCCAGGATCATGGCGATGATCCAGAAACGGATGACGATGGTGGGCTCGGCCCAGCCCTTCTGTTCGAAATGGTGATGCAGGGGCGCCATGCGGAATACCCGGCGTCCGGTCAGCTTGAAGGAGACGACCTGGACGATGACCGACACCGTTTCCAACACGAACAGACCGCCGATGATGACCAGCACCAGTTCGTGCTTTGTGGCGACGGAGATGGCGCCGATGGCGCCGCCGACGGAAAGCGACCCGGTGTCGCCCATGAAAACCATGGCCGGTGGCGCGTTGAACCACAGGAAGCCGAGGGACGCCCCGACCAGGGCGCCGCACAGCACCGCCAGTTCGCCGGTGCCGGGCACGAAATGGATCTGCAGGTAGTTGGCGAAGACGGCGTTGCCGACCAGGTAGGCGATCAGCGCGAAACAGGCGGCGGCGATCATCACCGGCACGATGGCAAGCCCGTCCAGCCCGTCGGTCAGGTTGACCGAGTTGGAGGACCCCACCATCACGACCACCCCGAACAGGGGAAACAGCCAGCCCAGGTTCAACAGGACGTTCTTGAGGAACGGCACCGCCAGCGAGGTCGCCAGCGGGTCGCGGGTGAGTTTCATGATCCAGACCGCGGCGATGAAGGCGATGACGATTTCCAGGCAGATCCGCAGCCGGCCGGGTAGACCCTTGTGGCTCATGCGGGTGAGCTTGAGGTAGTCGTCGGCGAATCCGATGGCGCCGAATCCCAGGGTCACCAGCAGCACCGCCCAGACATAGCCGTTGGTCAGATCCGCCCACAGCAGGGTGGCCACCGACACGCCCAGCAGGATGATGAATCCGCCCATGGTGGGCGTGCCTTTCTTGGTGAGCAGATGGCTTTCCGGGCCGTCCTCGCGGATCGGCTGACCGCCCGCCTGGCGCGCTTTGAGCCAGCGGATGACCGGGGCGCCGCAGAGAAAACTGACCAGCAGCGCCGTCATCACCGCGCCGCCGGTGCGGAAGGTGAGGTAGCGGAAAAGGTTCAGGAACCCAAAGTCGTCCGCGAGAGGAGGAAGGAGGTTATAGAGCATCCTAACCCCCGTTCGCCGTTGATTTCTGGTCGACCGCCGCCGACACCAGGGTCTCCACGACGCGGCCCAGGTTCTGCCCATGGGAGGCCTTCACCAGCACCACGTCGCCGGGGCGCAAGAGGCTCTTGAGGAGGGGCACCAGATCCTCGGGCCGATTGGTGTGCCCGCCGCGCTTGTTCCGCGGCAGGGTGTCGTCGAGATGCATCATGTTGGCCCCGGTGGTCAGCACCAGGTCGACACCGGCGCCCAGAAGATCCTGGGCCAGGGCCTCATGGGCCCGGGCGGAACCGCGGCCCAGCTCCAGCATGTCGCCCAGCACCGCGATGCGGCGCCCGCCCTGTTCGGGTTCGGTGTCCTGCAGGATGCGGAAAGCCGCCCGCATCGACGCGGGCGAGGCGTTGTAGGCGTCGTCGAT
>JAHEKA010000424.1:0-609 GCA_024638585.1 Rhodospirillales bacterium | reverse complement strand
GGGCGCTGCCCCCGTCGAGCGCGATTGTTACCTTGCGGCCCCGGCCCTCGGGCGTCGGCATGGTGCCGAGCGCCGCCGCCGCCGCCTTGATGTCACCGCCCAGGGCCCGGACCGCGGCCAGGACCGCCATGGCGTTTTGCGCCGAATGACGGCCGGGCAGGGACAGCTCGAACGTCATCTCCTCGCCCAGGATGTCGCACGTCACCCGCGAGGTGCCGTTGGCCTGGAAGCCGGTCAGCCGCGCGTCGGCGCCTTCGTTTTCGCCAAAACTGATGAAGCTGCCGATCCCGCGGGCCCTGGCTTCCGACCTCAGGAAGTCGAAATACCGGTTGTCGGCGTTGAGGATGGCGATGCCCGTGGGATCGAGGCCGTCGAAAATTTCCGCCTTGGCGAGCGCGATTTCCTCCACCGAATCGAAAAACTCCAGATGCACCGCATTGACCGTGGTGATAATGGCGATATCGGGCCGCACCAGGCGGGTGAGCGGCGTGATCTCGCCGGCATGGTTCATGGCGACTTCGAACACGGCGTAATCGGTTTCCGCGGGCATGCGCGCGACAGACAACGGCACCCCCCAACGATTGTTGAGGTTGCCCGCGGTCGCCGATA
>JAHEKA010000423.1 GCA_024638585.1 Rhodospirillales bacterium | reverse complement strand
CCATCAAGTTCACCCCGGAAATGGTCGACAACATGCTGGACACCAACCGCTGGCGCGGCTCCACCATCGCCGAGGAACCGGGCTGCTACGTCCATTACCTGCCCGCCCACGGGCCCAATATCTACGACCGTGAAGCCTTCAAGCGCGAACCCGGCCGGGTGGCGGAGATGGAGGGCATCCTCTACCCGCAATGGGGCATAGGCTTCGAACAACCGTTCGCGGAAAAGATCGGCGTGGAGTGGAAGGATACCGAAGTGGTGGCGGTGCACGGCAAATCGCGCGAGGCCGATATCCTGCGCGAGATGATCGTCGGCGGCAAGGTGACCGAGCTCGGCTGCGGCCACAACCCGAAGGCGCCGCGCTTCACCGCCTATCCGGCGGGGCCCAATTCGGCGGGCGCCCTGCACTGGGGCATCAACTACACGACGCCGTCCGACCATATGCGCCGGGTCGTCCCCAACTGGGAAGAGCCGCCGCTGCACCAGGATCTCGCCACCTTCGACACCACCGTCAAGCTCGGCAACGTCACCCTGATCGACAACGGCTTCCTGATGGCGCTGAAATCGGATCAGGTGGTCGATGCGGCGTCCCGCTACGGCGATCCGGTGGAACTGTTGGAAGCCTTCGTGGAATAATGCGATTGACTGCCGGAACGGGGGCCCCTCACGCCATCCGGCGCGCGGCCAACCGCCGCCCGGTGCCCCCATCGGATCGAGGAGGAAACCCCCCATGGTTATGAGAGCTGAAGACCTGTCGGCCCGAACCATCGATGCCGATTCGCGCGAAAAAGCCGCGTCCATTCCTGAGCTTCTGGTCTCCGCGGACTCCCACATCGACGAACCGCCGGACCTCTGGCATTCCCTGCCCGCGGACCTTCGCGATGTCCTCCCCAAGATCACCGCCTGGACCGAGGACAAGCGCCCCCAGGGTGGTTTGGATCCTGACCTCAGGATCGAGCATATGGACCTGGATGGGGTCGCTGCGGAGGTGCTGTATCCGACCGCGACCCTGCGCGCGTTCAGGGTCCCGCAGAAGGCGCAGGAGGCGGCCTTCAAGATCTACAACGACTGGGTGGCGGAGTATTGCCGAACCGACCCGAAGCGGCTGTTCGCCATCCCCTGTCTCTGCGTTTACGATATCGATTGGGCGGTGGAAGAACTGCACCGCTGCGCAGGGCTCGGCCTGAAAGGTGGATTGGTCTGGCAGGTGCCCGATCCGGATCTGCCCTTCACCTCCTCCCATTATGACAAGCTGTGGGCGGCGGCGGCCGAAACGGGAATGCCGCTGAATTTCCATATCCTGAGCGGCCACAGCTACGACGTCACGAAACTGGTGGGGATCGATATCGTCAGGGGCTCGGTGAATACCAAGACCGCCGATGCCGTCACGACCGTATTCGATCTGATCTGGTCCGGCGTGTTCGATCGGCATCCCACGCTCAAGGTCGAGTTGGTGGAAAGCGAAATCGGCTGGCTGCCTTTCGTCATCCAGCAGTGGGACTACTACTTCAACCGCTTCAAGGATTCCCCCGAGGCCAGACGCAAGTTTCCCATCGATCGGTTGCCCAGTGAGGTTTTCGACGAGCACGTCTATGTCACCTTCATGGACGACTTCGTGGGCTCCCAGACTCTGAGGTTCTGGGGCGAGCGCAACTGCATGTGGTCGAGTGACTACCCCCACGCCAACATGACCTGGCCGAATTCAAGGGCATTTCTCGCCAAGCAGATCGGTGATCTGGACATCGAGAAGCAGAAACGCCTCGTCGCGGAGAACGTGATCGAGCTCTACCGATTGGAGCTGTGAGGTCCGGTGCCGGGGCCCTCGGATGCTCTTCGCGGGCGGGCAGCCTAGCGGACGGAAAGCGGCGCCCCAATCGGGGCGGCAGCCGATCGCCCGGCCTTAGAGACTTCCGGCCTTGAACATCGGTCCCGCTTCCCGGGCCAGGATCTTGTGTTCGAGCTGGCGGAGCAGGACCAGCACTTCTCCGTTGGACGGGTGGGACAGGCGTTCCAAGGCAGCCATCCTTTTCCGTTCCGCGATCATTTTCGCGATGCGTGGGCTCACGAAGAGCAGCGCGGCGGTCACCCCGCCGATGAGGATTGCCGCGTAGAGACCGATGAAATCGGTCATGGTCATCTTCGGCGCGATGAGACGGGCTGCCCCGACGAAGGACGCATAAAGCCAGCTTGTCGTGCTGATCGCGCCAAGGACGGATGAGACGACGGCGCCCAGGCGGGGTGTGCCCCTACGCCCTTTCAGCATGGGAAACACCATGTGATGAAGCAGGGCGCCGTTCAGGGTCAGCGCGACAACCACGATGATTTTCGTCAACAGCTTGGGCTCCAGGCCCAAGGCGGTGAAGTCCCCGTCGAGGGAAAATCCGACGAGGGGGAGCCCGGTCGCCCATAGCAAGAGGAGAAACCATTTCAGGCGCCGGGAGGCTTGCTCCAGGCCCTCGATGTCAAGCCTGGTCGAATGAAGCAACCGCCAATCCGCGCGGAGAACCTCCGCCAGTGCCAGGGCGAAGGCGATCATGTGGCCGTAGAGAAGCATTTGCTGAACGACAAGCTTGGTGACGGCATCGATACCCATAGGCGACATTCGGAGGGACTCCTAGATCTGGCGAACAACGGATGGAGCGGCGCAACGTCTTCTCCCACCGCGCAAATCATCGATCCGAGAACGGTTCATTGTCGATGGCGTGGCAATTCGTCACGCGGGGTCCGCCGCAGGTCCAGAGCGTAGCTTTCCCCGGCGCCTGTTTCCTGTGGCCATTCGGTGATCTTTTTAGGTCATGGCGAAGGATGCAGGCGGTCGCGTGCCTGAAAGCCGAACCGACCATGTTTGTTCAGGATGAACGCCGTGTCCGGATTCAGAAGGACGACATCCGGGCGACTGCCTTTGCACCGAGGGCCGGGCATCGGCGGCGGCATTTACACTTCGTGATCGTCGTCACTGTCGTAGGGGTTGGATTTGCTGATGATCTTCCACACGAAAATCATGAGGCTCACGGGAATGATGATGCCGAAGGCAACGAGGATGATGGCTAAGAGAGAAATCTTTCCGTCCTTTCCTGTGCGATCCCGACTCTGACACGGTTGCCCGCCATGATCACGTAAATTGACGCGCGGGTGGCGCCGACCTCGGAACCGCTGAAAGGACTTTTCCGGCCGCAGCGAGGTCTGTTCTGTCCCCGCGGCCGCCGTCCCGGTCCCGATTTCGTGGTGGAGGACCAAAAACGTTGTTTCCTCCG
>JAHEKA010000027.1 GCA_024638585.1 Rhodospirillales bacterium | reverse complement strand
CCTGGGCGCGATGATTTCGCTTCCGCCCGCGGTCTGGCAGCCGGTCAGCGCCACCGCCAGCTCCGGGGCGTACATGGCGGGCAGAATGCCGCGCGGGTCATTGATCTGCAGCGCCCCGCCCAGCGCCGGGTCGTCATCGGCCCCGCCGTCGTCGACGTAATAGCAGCCCGAGAACACGCTGCCCGGATGGGCGTGGGCCTCATTGGCGTGTCCGCGCCGGTTGATGTTGGCCCAGGCGTTGACGAACCACCCGACCGCCACCTGGTTGCCGGCGCGGTCACCGGCCAGTCGGTCGGCCAAGGCTTTGGCGAAGCCCAGCAGCTTCTTCCCTTCATCGCCACCCCATTGGGTGAAGTCGTCTGGCGATTGCCAGCCCAGAAGATTGGAATGATGGACGCCGGGATGGGTCTTTTCGCGCGCCAGGATTGATTCGCGCAGGCGCGCATTGTCTTCCGCGGCCAGGGGCACGCGGGCAACCACCACCGGGGTCGGGAAATAGCTCCGGACCTCGATCCCCGGGTCGTCGTTTTGGCTGCTGGTCATGTCCGTGGCCGGCCTTTCATGGGGCCATTGTTCCCGGCGCGGGCCGGCTCCGCAAGACCCGTTGGCCGGGCCTCATGCGCCGGGGTCCTTGCGCGCGGCCGCCGCGTCGCGCCGTTCCCGGGCGATTCGGGCGTCGCGCCGCGCGATATAGAAGGTCGAGGTGGCGATGACACCAGCCCCAAGCCAGGTCAGGGCGTCGGGGAATTCGCCGAACAGCGGGTAGGCGATCACGGCGACGAACGGCAAGCGCAGATAGTCGAAGGGCGCCGCCGTCTTGGCGTCGATGGTGACGAGCGCCTTGGTCAGACTGTAATGGGCGAGCCAGCCGCCGCAGGTGAGGAACAACAACCACGGCCAGGCCGCCGCCGGCGGGGTCACCCAGACCAGTGCCGCCGGGATCACGGCGATCAGTCCCATGAACAGGTTGGACCACAGCATGATGGTCATGGGGCTGTCGTTCTGGGATTGGGAGCGCATCACCACCAGGGTTCCGGCATAGAGGGCGGCGGAGCCCAGGACCGCGAGGTTGGCGAGACCCACCTCAGCGAAACCGGGCCGGACGATGATCAGGGCCCCGGCAAACCCCACCAGCGCGGCGGAGGTGCGGCGGATGCCGACCCGTTCGCCGAGGAAGAGTACGGCGAAGATCAGGGCGAACAGCGGCAGGGTGAACTGCAGGGCGACGGCGTCGGCGATCGGGATATGGGCCAGTCCCCAGAACCAGAAGATCATGCCGATGCCGTTGAAGGTGCCGCGCATCACATGCAGGTCGAGCCGGTTGGGCTTGAGCCCCGACCAGCCGGCGGCGATCGCCCAGGGCAGCATCAGGGCGACGGCGATGAAGTTGCGCAACAGGACCATTTCCGCCGCCGGCAGGTGGGGCGAAAGGAAACGGACGGCAATCGGGACGGAGGCGAACGCCGCCATGGCGAGAAGCGCCCAGCCGATGCCCCGCGCCGTGGGCGTCAGGTTGGCAAAACCCATGCCGATGTCACCGTCCCGCCATCAGGCGGGGTCGGCGCGCACGTCGCCGAGCGGCCAACGGGGGCGCGGCGCGAAATCGAGGCCGTCGGTCAGCCCGCGCCCAAGCCGTTCCACCCCGGCCCAGGCCACCATGGCGGCATTGTCGGTGCAGAGCGCGGGCGGTGGCGCGCACAACACGGCGCCGGCCTCCCCGGCCAGCTCTTCCAGGGCCGCACGCAGGGCACGGTTGGCGGCGACCCCGCCGGCCACCACCAGGCGCGGCGTGCCGGGGTGGACGGTGCGGAAACGCGCAAGTGCCGCCCGGGTGCGGTCGAGGGTGGCGGCAACCGCCGCCGCTTGGAACGATGCCGCCACATCGTCGACATCGCCGGCCGATAGCCCCGTGCCGGCCTGGTCGGTGGCGCCTTGGTCGGTGGCGTTCGGGCCGGCCGCCGCAAGGCGGTCGACGGTCTGGGCCACTGCCGTTTTGAGGCCGGAAAAAGAGAAATCGCAGCCCGGCCGCCCCATCATCGGCCGCGGGAAATCGAACCGCGTGCCGTCGCCGCGCTCGGCCGCCGCCTCCAGGGCGGGACCGCCCGGATAAGGGAGGCCCAGCATCTTCGCCGTCTTGTCGAAGGCTTCGCCGATGGCATCGTCGATGGTGGTCCCCAAGACGGTGTAGCGTCCCACGTCTTCGACGCTGACCAGCTGGCAATGGCCGCCGGTGACCAGCAGCAGGAGGTAGGGGAAATCGGCCTCCGCCTCGGTCAGCCGGACCGACAGCGCATGAGCCTCCAGATGGTTGACGTTGATCAGCGGCTTATCGAGCACCTGGGCCAGGGTCTTTGCGGTGATGGCGCCGACCATGACGCCGCCGATCAGGCCGGGGCCGCCGGTGACGGCGATGCCGTCCAGCGCCCGGAGGTCGAGGCCGGCCTCGTCCATCGCTTCCCTGACCAGCCGGTCGATATGGTCGAGATGGCTGCGCGCGGCGATCTCCGGCACCACGCCGCCATAGGGCGCGTGTTCGTCGAGTTGCGAGAGCACCTTGTTGGCAAGAATCTCGCGACCGTCGGTCACCACGGCGGCGGCGGTTTCATCGCAGCTCGTCTCGATGCCGAGAACGATCATGGGGCGTTTGATCCTGACCCTAGGTTTGCGTGCGCGTGCGTCGGGCACGTGTCGGGCGCGCACTCTACACCGCCGGTCCGTGCCGCACCACTTCCCAGGGCCCGGCGTGGGCAAACGGTTCCCAAGCGCTGCAATGTGCTCTAAACACGGGAGCATGTCCGCCAACCAGACACCAACGCGCCTCGTGATCGGCACCCGCGGCAGCCCCCTGGCCCTGGCCCAGGCGGAGATGGTTCGCGATCAGCTGGCCGCCGCCCATCCCGGCCTTGCGCCGGAGCTCGCCGTTATCAAGACCTCGGGCGACCGTTTCCTCGACCGGCCGCTCGCCGAAATCGGCGGCAAGGGCCTGTTCACCAAGGAAATCGAGGACGAAATGCTGGCCGGCCGGGTCGATATCGCCGTCCATTCCATGAAAGATGTGGCGACGGCCTTGCCGCCCGGCCTTGCCATTCCCTGCATCCTGCCCCGTGAAGAGCCCTGGGACGTCCTTTTGGCCCGCGATCCCAAGGTGCGTGAGATCAAGGATCTGCCCGACCGCGCGGTGGTGGGGACCGCGTCGCTCAGGCGCCGGGCCCAGCTGCTCGTCCGCCGGCCCGATGTCCAGGTGGTCCTATTGCGCGGCAATGTGGGCACCCGCATGGCCAAGCTCGAAGCCGGCGAGATGGATGCGACCTTCCTGGCCCTGGCCGGCTTGCGGCGGCTGGGGCTTGGCGCCGTCGCCACCAACGTGCTGGGCGAGGAAGAGATGCTGCCCGCCGTGGCGCAAGGGGCGATCGGCATCGAATGCCGGGCCGGTGACGCGGCGACCGCCGGCCTGCTGGCGCCCCTGAACCACCCGGAAACGGCGATCGCGATCACGGCGGAGCGTGCCCTGCTGGCGGCGCTGGACGGGTCGTGTCGCATGCCGATCGCGGCCCTGGCCCGGCTCGACGGCGATGGCGATCTTGCGCTGCACGCCAGGGTGGTGGCGCCCGACGGAAGCGTCAGCTTCGAGACCCGGCGCACCGGCCCGGAGGACGAGGCCGAGGGGATCGGCGGCGACGCCGGAGCCGATCTCCGGGCCCAGGCGGGGCCGGCGTTCTTCGCCGCCCTCGGCGAGGCGTGATGGCGGCGCGCGGGCGCGTTCTGATCACCCGTCCGGCGGAGGATGCGGGTCCCCTCGCCCATGCGCTGGAGGGGCGCGGTTTCAGCGTGCTGATCGAGCCCCTGTTGCGCATCAGAATGCTCGATGGTCCGGCTCCCGACCTCGCCGGCGTTCAGGCGCTGGCCTTCACATCGGCCAATGGGGTGCGCGCCCTGGTCCGTGCGGCCCCGGAGGCTTGCGCCGCGGGCTGCCCCGCCTTCACCGTGGGACCCGCCACCGCCGAGGCGGCCAGGGTTGCCGGTTTTGCCGATGTGATCTCGGCCGATGGGGATGTCGGCGCGCTTGCGGATGTGATCGCCGGGCGCCTCGAACCCGAGGCCGGCGCCGTGCTGCACGTGGCCGGCAGCCACCGGGCGGGCGATTTCGCGGGTCGGATCGAGGCGGCAGGATTCCACGCCCGGCGCGCGGTTCTCTATGAGGCGGTGGCGGCGCAGGCGCTTTCCCCGGAGACAAGGGCCGCGATCGCGGCGGGCGAAGTGGGCTGGGTGCTTATTTTCTCTCCCCGCACGGCGGGCCTGTTTGTTACCCTAATGCGGAGAGCGGGTCTTGCCGCGCTGGCAAACGCCATCTGCCTGGCGGCGCTCAGTCCCGCAGTGGCCGAAGCCGCAATGCCGCTCCCCTGGCGCGATGTCAGGGTGGCGGCGGCGCCCCGCCAGGACGCCCTGCTCGAAGCCCTGGGGCTGGCGCCGGAAGGGAAGTGAGGAATCGGCATGGCCGACGACGACCGAAAAGACGACACCAAGGAGGATTCGGGGAACAAGAAGACCCCGGTGGCCGAGGCGGCGCGGGCGCGGACCACGTCCACTCGCCGGGCGGCGCAAAAACCCGCGAAGTCCGAGGCCGATGCTAAGACGGAGGCGGGCGCCCGGTCGGCCCAGGACGAAGACCAGGCCGCCGCCGATGCGGCGAACGCCGGGACCGAAACCGGGCCTGAGGCCGGGGGCAAACTGTCCGGCTCGACGGCAGTGCTGGCGGCGGTGTTCATCCTGGTTATCCTGGTCGTCGCCCTGATCGCGTGGCCCGGCGGGCGGGCATATGTCGCCGGCCTGTTCTCGGGGCCGGAGGAGGCCCAGCGCGCCGAACTGGCCAAACGCCTGGGGGCTTTGGAAGCGGCCCTTCAGCGCATTGAGACCGACATTGCGGCCCTTAAAGCCGCCGGGTCCGAGCGCGCCGCTCTGGACAAGCGGGTGACGGCGCTGGAATCCCGGCCGGGCGCGGAGAAGTTCGGCGAAAAACTAGAGCAATCGGAAAAGCGGCTCGCCGGTCTAGCGGCAAAAATCGAAGCCCTCGATGCCCGCATGGCCAAAACGGAAGCGGCACAAACCACCGGCACCGTGGCTCTGATGGCCCTGGCCGGGGCGTTGCGGACCGGGGCGCCTTTTGCCGGGTTATCGGCGCGGGTGACGGCGGAGGCAGGCGGGCAAGGCGAAATCTCGGCGGCGCTCACGCCGCTGGCGCCGTTTGCCGAAGCCGGCGTGCCGACGGTGGTGGCGTTGATGGCGCGGCTCGAATCCTTGGAAGTGCCGGCGGGTAAGGCCCCGCCGTCCCAGGCTGGACCGCTCAAGGAAGACAGCGGGGCGGATGCTGCCAAGCCCGCGGGGTTCTGGGACAAGGTCAAGTCGAACGTCATGAAACTGGGCCGCGTTCGAAAATCGCCCGACAAACCCGCCACCGCGCCCGCCGCGGCGACGGTTCGGGCGGCGACGGCAGAGGCCCTGGTGCGGGGCGATCTGATCGCCGCGGCCGAGGCGGCCAAGGTGTTGCCCGGGGACGCCGCGGGCAACTGGCGGCGCGACCTGGAAGCCAGGATCAAGGCCAATGCCGCGGCAAGGGCGCTGGATCTTGTGATCGCGGCGCGCCTCGGTCCCGCCAAGGGACAGCGGTGAACCGGCCATGGCGCGGCTGATCCTGTTCCTCGTGCTGGCCGCCGGCGTTGCCGTGGCGGCGGGCTGGTTCGCGTCGGAGCCTGGCAGCGTGACCGTCAATTTCCGGGGCGAGGTTTACGAAACCTATGTCGGCGTGGTGGTGGTCGTCGTCGCCGCCATCGCCATCGCCGCGGTTTTCTTGTATGCCGCTCTTTCCGGACTGATTTCGATGCCCCGGCGCGTGCGGGCCTGGCGCGACAGGAGAAGCGCCGACAAGGGCCTCAAGTCGTTGGCCCGTGGCATGGTGGCGGTCGCGGCGGGAGATGCCCGCACTGCCGAACGTGAGGCCCAGCGGGCCAGCCGGCTGCTTGATGCGGCCCCGCTCACCCTGCTGCTTTCGGCGCAATCGGCGCAGCTTCAGGGCGACGAACAGGCGGCGGAGAAGTATTTCCGGGAGATGTTGGCCCGTCCGGATACCGAGTTCCTGGGCCTGCGCGGCATGCTGCTGCAGGCGGGCCGGGCGGGCGACCGGGCGGCGGCCTTGGCCTATGCCCAGCGGGCGGCGGAGTTGCGCCCGGATTCGTCCTGGGTGCAGCGTTCGCTGTTCGAGCTTTCCGTCAAGTCCGGCCTGTGGGTGGAGGCGGAACATTCCCTGCGCCGCGCGGTGCGCCGCGGGGCCATA
Source organism: Rhodospirillales bacterium (assembly GCA_024638585.1). Classification (GTDB taxonomy): domain Bacteria; phylum Pseudomonadota; class Alphaproteobacteria; order SMXQ01; family SMXQ01; genus SMXQ01. The sequence goes on along the minus strand of JAHEKA010000027.1, from coordinate 6,783 downwards.
GACGAAGAAACCGGAGCCCGCCACAGGGCCGCCCTTCTGCTGCAGCAAAGCAACGACGCGGAACGACGCGGCTATACCGACGAGGCGCGCGGCTTGGCCCGCAAGGCCCTGCGTGCGGCGCCCGGGTCGGTGCCCGCCGCCTTGCGTCTCGCCGGGCTGAACCGCACAACCGGGCGGCCGAGGGCGGCGCGGCGGGTGATCGAACGGGCCTGGCGGTCGGGACCGCATCCCCAGCTTGCCGCCGCTTACGGGCCGATGGCGGAAACCGGCAAGGAGGGGAGCGAGGAGGCCCGCGCGCTTGCCCGGGCCCAGGGTGTCAGGCGCCTGGCCGACATTCATCCGCTCCATCCGGAAAGCCACCTTGCCATGGCGGAGGCGTCGCTGGACGCCAAGCTGTGGGGCGAGGCGCGGAGCAATCTTGCCAAGGCCGAACGCTATTTCGAGGAGGCGGAAGGTGCCGGAGGCGCCCCGGCCCGGCTTTACCGTTTGCTGGCGCGGGTGGAGGAGGAGGAAAAGGGCGATGCCGCCCAGGCGGCGCGCTGGCTGGCTCTGGCCGGTGAGGCCGCCGCCGATCCCCGCTGGCTGTGCGCCGAATGCGGCCATGGATTCGCGACCTGGCATCCCTGCTGTCCGGGTTGCCAGGGGTTCGATACGCTCGCCTGGGGTCGGCCCGAGCCCCTGACCCAGATCGCCGCGGTCTCCGGTACGGCCACCCTGACCGCGCTTGGCGCGCGCGATGCCCCTCAGGCCGAGAGCGCTGAAGCCCCCCCGCCGGAGCCCACGAATCTGGTTACCGATGGGCAGCCTGAAACCCCGCTGGCCGAGGACCAGGCGGCGGAGGGTCAGGAGACCGAAGGTCAGGCGACGGGAGGTCAGGCGACCGAGGGTCCAACCCGTTAAGGACCGAAGCGCGCTCAGTTGGTGCAGGTCTTGGGCGGCGTCTCTTGCTCGGGCGAGAGTGCGGTCACTTCGCAGAACCGGTAGAGCTTGCGCTCGGTCGGGAAGATATAGACGGCGTCGGGTAACATGGGCAGCCCGGCGTCGGTCAGCGCATTGAAGATGATCCGCCAGTTGTTGACCGGCGTGACGGGCGCGGCAATCTTGTCGCCGGTGCCCGGCGGCAACCGCAGCGCGTTGATGATCCCGGTCTTCATGCTGATCTCACGTCCGCTCAGGGCGGTGAGGTCGTAGTCGAAATAGGCCTCGCGCATGGCTTTGGGGAACGGGCCCTCATCGGCCTGGATCACGAACAAGAGCTCGCGCCCCGACGATTTCCGCCGTGCCAGCTGCCGGTCGATGACCTCAAGGATCCTGCGGTTGAAATATTTCAGGTACTCGACATAGGCCGCCTTGAATTTGGGCCAGGAGGTATTCTTCCGCTTGTCGTAGATGAGCGGCCGGGCAAGGCAGCGCCCCTCGGCATCCATCGCGATGGGGGTGTGGGGCACCAGCATGTGGGCGAAGACGAACACCGGTTCCGACCCATTGCCGATCTGTTCGAGGCGGCGGAACTTGCGCCGGATGCGGCGGCATTCTCGCTTGTCCTCGGCATCGGTGAACAGCCGGATAATATTCAATGTGGGCGTCTTGAGAATCAGGGCGCGTTCGAATTCCGAGAAATTGTTGAACGAATCCGGCGGGTAGCCCTGGTAGTTCTCAACCGCAAAGCGGTTGATCCGGGTCGGCTCCCACCAGTTGCCGTAGTTGTAAAAGCGGTATCCCATTCGGCGCAGCCGGTCTTGAACCACATTGTTCTCGACCGCTTCATAGATGGGCCGCTTGTCGCGGCTGTCGGCGCCATAGGCGGCGACGAAATTTTCGAGATAGCCGCCGTTCAGGGTCGAAGCCATGGACTGGAAGGTCTTGGGATAGTTCGCCCGGGCGTTCTCCGCGACCTGGAAACCCCGATCCCGCAGCGCCGCGTAGAACGCCGTGTTGTCGAGGCCGAATTCGCGGCGCAGGGTGTCGGCCGAGGGATAGCGGTCGGGGACGACATAGATGATGTCGGGAAGATCCGCCGTGTTTCCACGGCGGGTCGCGATGGCGGCGAGCGAGCGGTTCTGGAACTCCGCGTCGATCACCGGCGGTGGGGTATAGAACAGTGACGGCGCGATCGCTGCGAAGGTGGCGAGCGCCATCGCCGCCGAGACCACGGAGACATAGAGTGCGCCGCGCATGCGGTCGATCCGGCGCAACATGAAGGAGAGCACCAATGGACCGGCAAAAACGGCGCCGAGGGCGACGGCGTCCGCGAACGCGAATTCCGACAACGCCTGACGGATGCCGTAGAACGAGAAAAAACAATAGAGCATGATCGGAAAAAGCCGGCCCAGTCCCGGGGCGAGGGCCATCAGCGCAAGCGTCAGGGCGACGGCAGCGGGGCCCAGCACGGCAACCGGCCGCATCATGTCTGCCAGACGGACGCTGTCCACATGGCCGTACATCAGGCCGAAGATCACGGAGAGGACGACGCAGAGAGAGGCCCCCGCCCAAATCAGGGATTCCCGGAACGTCGGTTTCTCGTTCATGCCGCCCGGTCGAACCAGAAGAGTTCGCGCCCTGTATGCGAAACGCTGCGCTGGGCGACGATCCGAGCCCGGCGCTGCAGCGCGGCGGTGAATTCCTCGAGGGAATAGCTGTCGAAGATATCATCGCGCAGGGCCAGCATCTTCCGCACCGTCGGATCATCCTTGCGCACGAACTCGATCAGGCCGCGCGGCGCCAGGCTGGTGATCCAGCCGATGACGTCGGGCAGCGGGATGTTGCGGCCGATGGCGAGGTGATGTTCGAAGGCGAGCGCCATGACCGCATCGACCTGATCGCAGCGTTCGGCCAGGCCTTTGCGCTCCTTGCCGTTCCACCCCTGGCCCGGGCTGGGATTGGCCGAATCCTGGAACAACGGCAGGAAGTCGAGGTCCTCCGCCTGGGCGCGGGCGAAGGCCTGCTCCAGGGCGCCGTGATCGGCATCGAGCCCGAGCGCCTTCTTCGCGCCAGAGCGCAGCGCCAGCGCGCTGTAGTCGCCGCTGTTGCAGCCCAGGTCGAGAAGCAGCCGGGGTTGGGTGGATGTCACGAATTCGGCGACCATGGCCTTCTTCTCGCCGGCCTCCGTCTCGTCGTAGGTGTTGTCCCCGGCATAGCCGCCCCACACCGTCTTGCCGGTGTCCTTGGGCGCGAGGCCGGCGATCCAGTTGCGCAGCTGAACCAACTGGGCGCGGTAGCTGGTCGGGGGAAGGCCCCGGGATTGGGCCTTGACGGCGCTGCCCAGCATCCGGTTCCCCGCCGAAGCCTGCAGGCGTGCCGGCGCGATGACATGGGACAGCATGCCGAGGGACAGATGATGGCGCCACTTGACGAGCCGCGCGAGGCTTTCCGCCGGGATGCCCTCGGGCCGTCCCCGGTACCAGTCCTGGAACGGCAGGCCGAACTTGGCCCTCAGCAGGAGCGGGTTGAGGAACTGTTCGCAGAACTGGCGGTGCCCGGCCCAGTGCTCGTTTTCCCGGTAGCGCCGGAACGACAGGGTGTCGATGAAGATGGGGCGGGGGCCCAAGAATTGGATGTTGTAAGCGGATGCGTCGGACAGGGCGATGCCGTCTTCGAACAATTCAATCTGGATATCGAGATGGGCCAGGGCCGCGGCTTTGAGCGCCTCGAACGGCCATTCATAGGGGTAGGACCAGAAGGGAATGCGGCGATGTTCGAGGACCACGCCGCCCGCCGGCGCATGGCTGCCGAGGTTGGCGGCGTCCACTTCTTCGGCGCCGAGCACCCGCCCCGCCTCCACCAGGGGCAGAAGCGCCTTGCTGTCCCTTACGAATTCGTAATCGGCAAGCCCGACGGGGTGAACCGTCCGGAACACCCGGTCGCCTGCCAGGTGGACCTGCCCTGCCGGGTCCCTGAAAGAAGCGGGGTCAACGGTCATCGCCCGGATCGTTCTTCAGGCTCCGGCCGTCGGGAGAGGGACCGGCCCCCTCCTTGGCCTTTTCCGTGCGCCGGAACAGTGAGAACAGCCGGTAGAGATGGGTGCGGAAAAACAGCCCCGCCGCGGCGATCGCGCCGACCACGGCCTGAAGGACGATGCTCGCCGTTCCCGGATCGAGATAGGCATGTGCCGGCCCGCTGGTGACGATCAGAAGTGCAAAAGCCGCAAAAAACAAACGAATCATAGGTGCCCACCGTCGGTAGAATGGAATCCCCAAGCGCTGGGACCCACTAAACCCGAATATGATTAACCTTTTCTAAAGTTCCTCCGGGGCATGAGGGCTCTTCGCTATCGGTTTTACTTTAAATTCAGGCGTTCCGCCAGGGGCTGGCCGCGACCACAAAACAAGGGGCGGGCCGGGCGGAGAGAAAAGATTAGGGATTTGCGCGTCTGTCGTTTCGCGCTAGGTTGCGCCCGAAACGCAACAGCCGCCTTAGCTCAGCTGGTAGAGCATCGCATTCGTAATGCGGGGGTCGTAGGTTCGAGTCCTACAGGCGGCACCATTCTTCTCTCAGTCTTGGCCGTCATCCCCGGCCCGGTTTTCCGGCCCGGTTTTCCAGGCCCGGTTTTCCAGGCCAAGGGCCGCCCGCCGCCGCCGGGTCGCCTGCGACCTGTCGCGCCTGGATGGCGGTATTTCCGGCTTCTCCCGGCCACCATTTGCGGCACGGTTTTTTTGACCGGGGCCATGGCCCGGGATATTTGGAAGTATGAGAATAAAAGCGATGATAATATTTGAATAGATGGAAATTATTATCCTATATAGTTCAGCTTAACCAATGGTTTACTATACATCTCCGTAATATTTGTAAATTTCCATCTAAATATATTTGCGCTCCTCTCCTGACTCACCTAAGAATTGGTCAGTTCCAACGGTCTTGATGGAGAGAACCCGTGTTCTCGCAAGCGATAAAATGGCTGAAAGCCTTCCGCAGGAAGGATGAGGGCGTCACGGCCATCGAATATGGCCTGATCGCTGGGTTGATCGCCGTGGCGGTGGTCGGCGCGCTGGTGTCCAACGGCGAAGAGCTGACCAATTCGTTTACGTCGATTCATAGCGCACTGGATGGGGATAACAGCTTCGGCAACGGCAGCAATGGAGGCCCCGTCGATTCCGGCGATGCTGCCGATCCCGGTAATCTGCCCGGCGGCGACGGTCCTCCGGGCGATACCGACACCGACGACATCAATCCCGACGATCCAGGCGGGTCTGCCGAGGACGGCGCCGAAGACAGTACCGGCTAAGCACCCTTACCCATATCCCCTGCCGATTATTCGGGTTTCCGCGGGCCGTCCTTCCGGGCGGCCCGCGTTCTTTTCGCCGGCGCTGCCGCCGGCCGCTGCGGTGTGGCCGCTGTGACGGTGCCGCCCCGCGCCGTATTCAGGCTTCAGTCCTGACGTTGAAATCGTCCATTTTCGGAGCAATGCCCGATTTGGCGAGCTCATCGGTGAAGACCCGGTGAATGCGGGGATCCTGATCTTCGTATTCGATCTGGTTGCCGCCTTGCTTCACGTCCCTGTCGATCCCCTGATAGATGCGCCACATGTTTTCGGTGAAGGGATAGCGCACGCTGCCGTGGCCCACGGCGAGGTAGCGGACCCTCTCTGCGCCGCCGTTGAAGTGTTGGTGGAACATCATGTCCCCCGGGGTGAACACCCAGCCCCGGGACCAGTCGATGCGCAAGAACTCCGCATCGCCTTCGTGCCAGAACAGCGAATATCCCTCGCCGCCGATGATGAAGACATGAACGTCCGGGCCGTGGCGGTGGGCCTTCTTGTAGGTGCCCACCGGCATTTCGGAGATATGGGCGTGGAGGACGCCGTCGGCGAGGATGAGTTGGATGTGCGATCCGCCGGCGCCCCTTGCCGCCCATTTCTCGAGCTTCAGGTCGGTCGCATCGGGAACGAAATTGGTCTCCCACATGTGCTTGCCCGGGCGCACCGGGATGAAGTCACCTTCGCCCTGGAAATGTGTGGCGCCGCCCTCGCGTTCGGGGAAGGTGCAGGGGTTGTCGAAGACGAAGCTTTCGCTATGGAACAGATTGAGGACGGCGGGCAGGTTACAGGTTAGGGCGAGGCGGGCGGGCTCGCTGCCGGAGCCGTTGAAATGCTGATAGCTGGTGTTCAGCGGCGGCGCGAAGACGCTGTCGGGGCCCCATTCAAAGGTGTGGGACTCGCCGGTGGCGCTTTCCACCCGGGTGCTGCCGTGACCGGAAAGCACGTAGACGGCTTCCTCGTAGAGGTGGCGCACCGGCGCGGTCTTGCCGCCGGGCGGGATCTCGATGACGAAAACGGTCATGAAATCGCCCCGGCCCTTGAGGTGGGCGATGCAGCCATCGGCATCGAAGCGGTCCCAGCGCGCGACCTCCAGCGCCGCGAGGTTCAGGCCGAAATCCTCATGGACCGGGACCCCTTCCCCCTTCGCCCAGTCGAGGTAGGGGTTGACCATAAACTTGCCTTCGGGGACCGGGTTCTCTGACATCGGTGCGCTCTCTTCCCGTGGTTTACGCCGTGCGGCCCCTGATGCCGCCAATTGCGGTCATTTTAGGCGCGATTCCGGCAATGGTGCCACCCGCCATCGGGGTTCACTTGTGCCGCGCACGTCCCCGGCCGGCCGGTCAGTTCTTGATGCGATAGCCGGTGCGGAAGATCCACCACAGCATGACGAGACAGCCGGCGAGGAACGTGGCGATCATGGCGAGGCTCCAACCCAGCGCCACGTCGGCGACGCCGTAAAAGCTCCAGCGGAAACCGCTGATCAGGTAGACGACCGGGTTGAGCAGGGTCACGGTCTGCCAGAACGGCGG
>JAHEKA010000422.1 GCA_024638585.1 Rhodospirillales bacterium | reverse complement strand
AAGGCGCGCAGCCGGGTGCCCAGGGGAGGGCGCGGTCGGTCGCCCGGAGCCTCGGCTTCGGCGGGGCTCTCGATCTCCGGCGTCAACAGGGTGAACGCCAGCAGGGCGCCGGCCCATAGCGAGACGAAAAGGAATGTGATCCAGGCGTTGGTGAAATCCCACAAAAGCCCCATCAGGATCGGGGCGAGAAAGGTGCCGATGCGGCTTGAGAAGTTGAAAGTGCCGAGATATCCGGTGTCCCCCCGGCAGACCTGCGCCATCACGGTCTGGGCGCCGACCCAGGCAATGGTCGTGGCGTATCCCGTGATCAATTGCAGGACGATCACCGCGGGGATCCAGGGCAGCCCGGAATAGAGCGGTGCGCTGACGATCACGGCGATGGCAGACGCCGCCATGATGCGCTTGGTGCCCAGCCTGTCCATCAAAACGCCGCCATGGATCGCCAGGATGAAGGGGACCACCGACCGCGCGCCGGCGACGATGCCGACTTCGGTGGCGCTGGCGCCGAGATAAAGTGCCCACAAAGGGACGATGAACAGCAGCACGTCCATCAACCCCATGGAGAACAGCCCCATGCCGTAACACATGATGAGGGCCTTGGGCGGCGGTGGCTGGTCGGTCGTGGCGGACATGGGCAGCGTCAGGTCCTGAAATCCGGGATCCGGCGGACGAACAGGGCGACAATCGCGCAACTCGCGATAAGGACACCACCGGTCCAATAGAAGCTCTGCTCGATACCGACCGCGTCGGCGACGATGCCCATCACCAGAGGCACCAGCACCGTCGCCGCCCGGTTGGACGTGGTGCGCAGCCCGATGGACATGCCCTGAAGTCTTGGGTCCACGGCCCGGGCCAGGATGCCGAACATCACCGGTTGGCTCAGCCCCTGGGCGTAACCGCGCCCGAAGGTGGCCAGCATCAGCAGTACGAAGATGCCGCCGAGCAGCGGCGGGATTGACACAAAGGTGATGGACAGCGTGGCAAAGAGGATGAACACCCAATGGGGCCGGATGAACCGTTCCCACCAGCCCGCCATGGAAGCGCCGAACAGGCCGCCCACCTCGGAGGTGGCGATCAGGAGACCGATCGTGGTGCCGACCAGGCCGATCTCGTTGAGATAGACCACGTAGAACGAGGTCTGGATGCCGGCCGAGGATATCCTCAGCGCGCTCATGACGACCACGAAGGCCACCGTCGGGATGGCGATCATGGAGAATGCGGCGACGTAATCGCTCCATTTGGGTACCAGGTCGGCGAGGCGGGGCGGAGTCTCGCCGACCGGGTCTTCCTCTTTGGTCTCCGGAACGGCGAGCAGCGCGACCAGCACCAGGGCACCGGCGGCCCCGACGAAGCCGAACGCGCCCCAGGGACCGGCGAGGTCCCAGATCACGCCGATCGCCACCGGGCCGCCAAGGGTGCCGCAGCGGGCGGCCACGGAGAACCGCGCGATCAAGGCGGTCTTGCCCCGGGTGAAGCGCACGATCAGGGTCTGGGCGCCGACCCATACCATGTTGGAAGTCAGGCCGGTGATGAGCTGCAGGATGACCAGGATGAAGAAAGACGGAAACGCCGGATAGAGCGGGCAAAGCACCGCCGTGGTCACGGCATAGGCCATGGTCACCCGTCGCGTCCCCAGCCGGTCCATCAGCACGCCGCCGTGGATCGACAACAGGAACGGCAGCAGCGCCGAGAGGCCGATCGCGACCCCGATCTGGGTCGCCGACAGGTTCAATTCGATCGCCCAGAGCGGGATGATGACCTTCAGCATCATGGCGACGCCGTTGCCGGTGAAGCCAACGCCGTAGGTCGCGTAGATGGCGGCGGTGGGGACCGCCTCCGTCCCCTCGGCCGCGCCGCTTGCTCCGGGCGTATCCGCCACGGGCGCTTCTCCCTGTTTTCCCCTGCCGGGTGCTGTCCCGCCTTTGTCCTGGGCGCCGCCGGAGACTGCATTGGGGCGACCGATCCAAGGTACTGGAGGGTCCGGGGCGTGAAAAGGGCGAAGTGGCACGCGCGGATAACGCAAATGTGAGTGGACGGGCGTGGCCCCATGGGCTGTGCTTGGGGGCAGGGATGGCAATCGGGAGCCTGAGACCCCATGACCGCGACAATGAAACGCTTGATCAAGGTCGGAGCCATTTGCGTTGCCGTCGCCGCGGCGATCGGGCTGGCGCTGCTGCTGCCGCCCGCTTCCACCGGCGGTGTAGCCGGGGCCGCGGCCGAGACCAAGGTGCCGCCCGCCGCCGCGGCTTGGGTTGCGGCCTGGCCGAAGACGGATTTTTCCCGTCATTCGGTGAAGCTTTCAGAGATTCGCTCCGGCGGGCCGCCCAAGGACGGCATCCCGCCGATCGATGATCCGAAATTCCAGGATGCCGGCAAGGTCGAAGGCATCGCCGCCACGGAGCCGGTCATCAGCCTCAAGATCGGCGACGATGCCAGGGCCTATCCGCTTGCGGTTCTGATGTGGCACGAGATCGCCAATGATACGGTGGGGGGCGTGCCCGTCGCCGTGACCTTCTGCCCGCTTTGCAACGCCGCGGTGGTGTTCGACCGCCGGCTGGACGGACGCGTGCTCGATTTTGGAACCACCGGAAAGCTACGGAAATCGGACCTGGTGATGTATGACCGCCAGACCGAAAGCTGGTGGCAGCAGTTTCTGGGAGAGGCGATCATCGGCACGATGACCGGCAAGCGCCTCACGTTCCTGCCCTCTCGCATCGAATCTTTCGCCCGGTTCAAAGAGCGCTTCCCCAAGGGCCGGGTTCTGGTGCCCAACAATCCCTACATGCGTCGCTATGGCGCCAATCCGTATGCCGGCTACGACGGCCTTGCCCGGCCGTTCCTTTATGACGGTGCCATGCCGGCCAATATCGCGCCTCTGGCCCGGGTGGTGTCGATCGGCAAGGTGGCCTGGAGTCTCGATTTCGTGCGCAAGCGCAAGCGTATCGAGCATGGCGATTACGTCATCACCTGGTCGGCCGGGCAGAATTCCGCCCTGGACAGCCCCCTGATCGCCCGCGGGCGGGATGTCGGCAACGTGGTCGTGCAGCGCAAGACGGAAAAGGGGCTGGTCGATGCCGTGCACGGCATCGATTTCGCCTTTGCCTTCCATGCGTTCCACCCGGACGGGGTAATCCACGTCAAATAGGCCCTGGGCCGGCCTGATTCGTGGTTCCGGAGAGAATTCAGCGCTTTTCTCAGCGCTCCCAAGGCATACATAATGACTGAAGGCGTGGTTCCATGTGCCGGCGCCGACC
>JAHEKA010000421.1 GCA_024638585.1 Rhodospirillales bacterium | reverse complement strand
AGGGGAGCGGGGCTCGCGCTACCGCATCATCACCGGCTTGCAGCTTACGCCCGCGCAACTCAGATACAACCGCGACTGGGCCAAGGTGAAGACACCTGGCGCGCTTCGGGATATCCCCATCGCCCCGCCGACCCGTGGGCCGGACCCGCAGGAACCCGACTTCCCGATACCCCAGAGAGGCAGCGGCGGCCGGGTTCCGGGCCAGCCCAACTGACGGTCCTGCGGAGGGTGGCGACCACAAACGGGCGATAGAAGAGGAACCGCGTGTCCAGTTCCCCCCCAACAGGTCATCGTGGCGGCGAAGATACCGCGCTTGCCCGGACCGCGCTCTACCCCCTGCATGCCGAGCTGGGGGCCAAGATGGTGCCTTTCGCAGGCTACGAGATGCCGGTGCAATACCCCGCCGGAATCCTGACGGAGCATCTCCATGCCCGGACCCAAGCGGCGCTGTTCGATGTCTCGCACATGGGCCAAGCGCGCCTGGCGGGGACGGGAGCCGTGGTCGCGCTGGAGGCCCTGGTGCCGGGCGATGTCCAGGCGCTCAAGCCCGGGCGCATGCGCTACACCATGCTGACGACCGAGGACGGCGGCATCCTTGACGATATCATCGTCACCAAATGGGAGGACGGGCTCGGCCTCGTCTTGAATGCCGCGCGGAAAGACGCCGATTGCGCCCATATCGGTGGCGCGCTCGGCTCCAATGTCGCGCTGGAAACGCTGGAAGAGCGGGCCTTGCTCGCGCTCCAGGGGCCAAAGGCCGCGGCAGTGCTGGCCCGTTTCGCTCCCGAGGCCGCCGAAATGCGCTTCCTGGAGGCGCGGACGCTCACCCTTGCCGGCGCCCCGGCGGTCGTGTCCCGGGCCGGATATACCGGCGAGGACGGGTTCGAGATCGCGCTCGCCAATGATGCGGCCGAGGGCCTCGCCCGGGCGCTGCTGGCCGAGGACGAGGTCGCACCCGCGGGCCTCGGCGCGCGCGATACGCTGCGGCTGGAGGCTGGGCTCTGCCTTTACGGCCACGATATCGATGAGACCACAACCCCGGTTGAGGCGAACCTCGCTTGGACGATTTCCAAGCGCCGGCGCGCCGAAGGCGGCTTTCCCGGCGCCGACCGCATTCTCGGCCAATTGGCGGAGGGCCCCGAACGGCTGCGTGTCGGCATTCGGCCCGAGGGCCGGGCGCCCGCCCGGGACGGGACGGAAATTTTCGACACCCAAGGGACCCCGATCGGCACGGTGACGTCGGGCGGGTTCGGACCCAGCGTCGAGGGGCCGATCGCCATGGGATATGTCGCCGCCGCTTTTGCCGAAGCGGGCAGCCGGGTTATTCTTAAGGTTCGGAGCCACGAGGTGCCGGCGCGCGTCCAGGATTTGCCGTTCGTTCCGCACCGTTATTTCAGGCCCACTTCATAGGGGGAAAGCCGATGGCCGATACGCGTTACACCGATGAACATGAATGGATCACCATGGACGGCGACATCGCCACTGTCGGCATCAGCCAATACGCCCAAGAACAACTGGGCGACGTGGTCTATGTCGAGATGCCGGAAGTCGGGACCAAGGTGGAACCCGGCGCCCAGATGGCGGTGGTGGAATCTGTGAAGGCCGCCAGCGAGGTCTATGCCCCGGTCGCGGGCGAGATCGCGGAGGTCAATGCCGCGTTGGTGGAACGCCCGGAAATGGTCAACGAAGACGCCGAAGGCAGGGCCTGGTTCGTCAAGCTCAAGGGCGTGGACGCTGAAGCGGTCGCCGGTCTGATGGACGCGGATGCTTACCGGACCTATGTCGAAGGGCTCGATTGATGCGCTACCTGCCGCTGACCGATGCCGACCGGGCGGAAATGCTTCGGGTGATCGGCGCGGCGGCCATCGATGACCTTTTTGCCGATATCCCCGAAGCGGCCCGCCTGAACGAGCCGTTGGATCTGCCGGGCCACGCGGGTGAGATCGAGGTGGCGGCCCGGCTCGGGGCGCTGGCCGCCCGCAACCGGCCGGCCGCGGGCGCTGTTTCGTTCCTCGGTGCCGGCGCCTATCGGCACCATGTCCCCGCGGCGGTGGATTACCTGATCCAGCGGGGTGAATTCCTCACCTCCTATACCCCCTATCAGCCGGAAATCAGCCAGGGAACCCTGCAATACCTGTTCGAATTCCAGACCCAGGTGGCCCTGCTGACAGGGATGGAGATCGCCAACGCTTCGCTCTATGACGGGGCCTCGGCCGCCGCCGAGGCGGTGTTGATGGCGCACCGGGTCACCCGCCGGGACGACGTCGTCGTCTCCGGTGCCCTGCATCCCCATTGGGCCGGGACCATCGCCACCCTGTTGCGTTTTTCCGATGCCGGCCTTGTTCAGGCCCCGCTTTCGGTTTCGGGCGATGAGGACCTGGCCGCCCGGGTGACCGATCAGACCGCCTGCGTCGTTGTCCAGAACCCGGACGTCTTCGGCCATGTCCGCGATCTCTCAAACCTTGCGGACGCCTGCCATGAAAAAGGCGCGTTGTTGATCGCCTGCGTGGCGGAACCGGTCTCACTCGGTGCGCTGAAACCGCCCGGCGCCATGGGGGCCGATATCGTCGCCGGCGAAGGACAGGGGATCGGCAATGGGCTCAATTTCGGCGGGCCGTACCTGGGGCTTTTGGCGACGCGGGAACGCTTCGTGCGCCAGATGCCGGGCCGTGTTTCGGGGGAGACGGTGGACGCCGAAGGGCGCCGGGGCTACGTGCTGACCCTGTCGGCGCGCGAACAGCACATCCGCCGGGAAAAGGCGACGTCCAACATCTGCACCAATTCCGGCCTTTGCGCGCTCGCCTTCACCATCCATTTGAGCCTGCTGGGCGAAACCGGTTTCAAGCGTCTCGCGCGCATCAACCACCACCGCGCGGTGACCCTGGCCGACCAATTGGGTTCGATCAGCGGCGTCGAGGTGCTGAATGACGCATTCTTCAACGAATTCACCCTGAGGCTTCCCGTGCCCGCGGGCCCGTTGGTCGACGATCTCGCGGCCAAGGGCATCTTCGCGGGCCTTCCGGGCGGGCGCCTGTGGCCGGGTGATGGGGCCGCCGCCAACCTCCTGGTCGTCGCCGCGACGGAGCTGACCACGGCAGACGAGATCGAGGCGTTCGCCCGGGCGCTCGAAGGGGCCTTGCCGTGAGCCGGGGACCGAAACGGCCCGGCGGAGCGCCGCAGCCCACAGCCGCACAGGGCGTCGGCGCCACCGTTTCCGGCAATAAGGGCCTTGAGATCGAAGAGGCGCTGATCTTCGAACAAGG
>JAHEKA010000026.1 GCA_024638585.1 Rhodospirillales bacterium | reverse complement strand
CGGGGGAGCTCTGCAGCCAGCCGCCTGAGGGCGTCACCGAGATCATGTTGCCGAAGCGGTCCGCGCAGTCGATATGCACGGTGTCCGACCGCATCTGGTTTTCCAGCACATGGCCCGGTTCACCCGCAACACCCATTACGTCGCCGCCAGGCGTACCCACCAGGATTTCCTTGGCGCCGAAGCCCGGGATATCGCCGCCGATCAGATCGAGAGAGGCTTCGTCGCCGATCAGTTGGCGGCGCCGGTCGTTGTAATCGTCGGACAACAGCACATCCATGGGCACATCGGAAAAATCGGGATCGCCGTAGAACTTCTCCCGGTCGGCGAAGGCGAGCTTGGCGCATTCCGTCACCACGTGGATGAACGCGGTGCTGACCGGATCCATGGCTTCGAGGTCAAAACCTTTGAGCAGCGCCAGTTGTTGGGCCATCACCGGGCCCTGGCTCCAGGGTCCGCATTTGGCGAGCGTAATGCCGCGATAGTCGTAAAGAAGCGGCTCTTCATACCCCGCTTCCCAGGCCGCCATGTCCGCGCCCGTCAGCAGGCCACCATGACGTTTGCCCGAAGAATCGAGCGCTTTGCCCTCGCGGCAGAACCGATCGATCGCCTCGGCGACGAAGCCTTCGCACCAGACCTTGCGCGCGGCCTCGATCTGCGCCTCGCGGTCGCCGCCCACGGTTTCGGCCTCTTTGATGACGCGCTCATAGGTCTCGGCGAAGGCCGGAATACGGTAGAGCGCGCCCGGCTGCGGCGCACCGCCATCGGTCAGATAGACCTCGGCCGAGCTCGTCCATTCGGTCAGGAAGATTTCGGTGACGGCGCCAATGGCCTCGGCCACCGCGGGCAGAACGGGATGGCCGTCACGCGCATAACCGATGGCCGGCTCCAGGACATCGCGCAGGCTCATGGTCCCGTAATCGCGGAGCAGCAGCATCCAGGCATCGAAGGCACCGGGCACGCCGGCGGCCATCAACCCGGTGCCGGGGATCATGTTGAACCCTTCATCGCGGTAGGCCTGAATGGTGGCCGCCTGGGGCGCGGGGGCCTGGCCCATCAGGACGCGCAACGGCTGATCGCCGGCCGGCGCCAGGATCATCGGCACCTCGCCCGCCGGGCCGGTCATATGCGGCTGAACCACCTGCAACACGAAGCCGGCGGTGGCCGCGGCGTCGAAGGCGTTGCCGCCCTTCTCAAGGGCCGCCATCGCCGCCCCGCTGGCGATCCAATGGCTGGATGCGACCATGCCGAAGGTGCCGGCCAGTTCCGGTCGTGTCGTCGGCATGCCGCGATAGGCGCGGCCCGGATCCATGCTCTCGCTCACCTGTGCTCCCCTCAAACGCTCTTGGGTCTCATTTTCCCCATTTTCATACCACGCGGGCGACCGCCCGCCTATGTGTTGCGCGCCGGCAGGTCGTCCAGCGATCCCTTGAAGGCGAGGAATCCGCCGTCGATCAACAGGTCTGCGCCGGTGACGAAGCTGGCCTCGTCGGAGGCCAGATAGGCGGCCCCTGAGGCGATCTCGTCGACCCGGCCGATGCGGCCCGCGAGGTACGCCCTGCCGCGCTGCTCCTTGGTCAGCTGGGGTGCGCCGGGCTGCTTGCCCGAGCGCGGCGTGTCGATGGCGCCGGGCGAAATCGAATTGACCCGGATGTTGTCGCGCGCATGGTCGACCGCCATGACCCTGGTGAGCTGCAAGATCGCGCCCTTGGACGAACAATAGGCCGGGCGTTGGGGCACGCCGATATGGCCGAGCTGGGAGGCGATATTGATGATCGCCCCACCGCCCGCCTTGCGGATCTCCGGCACCGCGTACTTGGCCATCAGGAAATAGCCTGTCAGGTTCACCGTGATCTCGAGGGCGAAATCCTCCAAGGCCATGGTTTCCACCGTGCCGCGCGGGCTCGGCCCGGCCGCGACGTTGACCAGGATGGCGAGCCCGCCGAAGGCTTGCGCCGCTTCGGCCACGGCACTTGCCGCCTGATCGGGATCGGTGACGTCGAGATCGCAGGCAATGGCCCGCCCGCCCGCGGCTTCGATGTCGGCAACCGTCCGGGCCGCGCCCTGAGTGTTGATGTCGCCGACGGCAACCGCGCAACCTTCCGCCGCAAAGCGCCTGGCGATCGCACCGCCGATGGCGCCGCCCGCTCCGGTCACCAGGGCCGCTTTCCCTGCCAGCTTGCCGTTTGCCATCCGTCGGTTCCCCCGTCTATTGTGTGCCAAAGCAATTCGGGGCCAAGTCTCGGCCAAAAGGGATGGCCCCACAAGCAGCCTGAGGGAGGGCATGCATCCCATGAAAGTGGTCTACAATTCGAGAATCAAACCCGCCGACATATCCTACATCACGCAGAATTTTCCGGACCTGGACTTCGTCCTGACCTACGGGCCGGAGGACGTCGCCCGAGAGCTCCCCGGGGCGGAGGTAATGTTCATCACCAACCGGGTCTATAAGGAGGAGATGGCGGAGGCCGTCAACACCAACGCGGATACACTCAAGCTCATCCATTTCACGACGTCGGGCATTGACAATGCGCTGAAGGCGGGCGGCTTCCCAAAGGGCGTCACGGTCGCCAATGTGGCGGGCTTGCGCGGACCGACCCTGGCCGAGCACGCCTTTGCCCTTCTGCTGGCGCTGTCCCACCGCTTTAGGGACGTCGAGGCGGCCAGGGCGAATCGCCAATGGCTGCGCGATGAGATCACCGCCAAGGTCACGCCACTCAGGCGCCAGACCATGTGCATCATCGGCATGGGCGCCACCGGCCAGTCCCTGGCGCGGAAAGCGAAAGCCTTCGACATGCGGGCCATCGGCGTCAGCCGCGCCTATGAGTCCGACGATCTGGTCGACGAAGTGTTCCCGCGCGAGCGCGTGAACGAGGCGCTGGCCCAGGCCGACGCCGTCATGATCAGCATGCCGTCGACGGCGGAGACCAGGGGCTTCATGAACGCGGAAAAATTCGCCGCCATGAAGGACACGGCCTTCATCGTCAACATCGCCCGGGGCGATCTGATCAACGAGGACGACCTGATCGCCGCCTGCAAGGCGGGCGAAATCGGCGGCGCCGGTCTCGACGTGCAGATGCAGGAGCCGACGCCGCCCGAAAGCGGGCTGTGGGACGAGGAGAGGATCATCATCTCGCCCCATATCGGCGGCGGCGGCGGCGGTCCGGGGGACACCGACCTCGAGGACATGCTGATCGAGAACCTGAAGCTCTATGTCGAAGGCAAGCCGCTCAAGCGCTTGGTCGACTGGGAATCGATGACGGCCTAGGGAGTTCCAGGGCTGGAAGGGCGGCGCTGGCGCAAGAAATTTCGCAGACGGCACCCGCGCTCATTGCCCGCCGGCGAACCCCTCCTTGGAGCCCCGATCGATTTATGTGAAGCGCGCGTCGATCTTCAAGGGCATCATGGGTCACCCGCCAGCACCGTCGATTCCGCCGGATCTTGGCGGCGTTCTGGCTATTTTCGGAAAAAGTGTCAGATGGTCACAGACACCCGAAATCTCATAATCCGCGGAGGGGCAGTTTACGACCACGACGGCGACGTTCACCGGCCGGCGGTGGCCGATATCCTCATCGAAGGCAGCGATATCACCGCCATAGAACCCGAGCTGACCGCGGAGCAGTGCGCTGGTGCGGAGGTCATCGATGCCCGAGGCCATCTCGTGATGCCGGGCATGATCAACGCCCACTATCATTCTCACGATACCCTTTGCCGCGGGCTGTTCGAAGAACTGCCGCTCGAGATGTGGCTGCTTTACACCCTGCCCATGGGCGGCCACCGCAGTACCCGGGAGGTGCGCCTACGAACCCTGGTCGGGGCATTGGAATCGCTGCGTTGCGGCATAACGACCGTTCAAGACATGCTGGGTTTGATCCCGCTCTCGGAGGCGTATGTCGATGTCGTGCTCGCCGCCTATGAGGAAATCGGTGCCCGCGTCGTATTTTCGCCCATGGTGTTCGATATCCCTGCCGTCTCCATGCTCCGGTTCAAAGACATACTGCCCCCAGATATCCAAGAGATGATGGGCATCACCGCCCTTGCACGCGACGAGCAGATCGATTTCCTGGAGGCCCAGATCAAGCGGCATCCGGCTCGGGGCACCCTACATTGGGCGGTGGGTCCGTTCGCGCCGCAACGCTGCACGACTGACCTCCTCGAAGGGTGCGCCGATCTGGCTGAGCGTCATGACCTGGGCGTTTACATCCATGTCTACGAGACCCGCGGGCAGATCGTCATGGCTCGTGAGACCTACCGGGACTTTGGCGGCTCGTTCATCACATATTTAGAGAGAGCAGGTCTCTTGAACCGCCGGCTGAACATCGCCCACAGCGTCTGGCTATCGCGCGAGGAAATGGACCGCATGGCGGCTGTAGACGCCGGGGCGGTGCTGAATCACCTCAGCAACATGAAGCTGAAAAGCGGCATCGCTCCGGTGCTGGATATGCGCGAGGCGGGGATGCGTGTGGCGCTCGGGTGCGACAACTGCTCGGGCAGCGACGTTCAGAACATGTTTCAGGCGATGAAGATGTATTGCCTGCTGGCCGCGGTCAGCGATCCCGAACCTGGCCCGCCGCTCGCCCAGGAAGCGTTGCGCAACGCGACAATGGGCGGGGCCCGCAGCGCCATGCTGGACGACCGCCTGGGGGCGTTGAAACCCGGTTACAAGGCCGATCTCGTCCTCCTGGACATGAAGGACACCGCCTATCTCCCTTATAACAGCGCAGCCCGTCAGTTAGTCTATACGGAGACGGGGAGGGCAATTGATACCGTCATTGTCGATGGCCGCATCGTCGTGAGGGACCGCGTGGTCCAAACCATCGACGAAGACGCGCTGCGCGAGGAAGTGATCGAACTAATGACGGATTTCCGGGCCGATTTTGAAGACATCGTAGAATCGCGCGCTGCCGCTTTGCCCTATCTGTTGGAAGCTCACCGGCGCGTCTGGAAGAGTGAGGTCGACCTGCAAAGGTTTATTGCCCGCACGCGGGGTTGACGGCACCGGGCAATACAGGAAGTTACGAATCCAACGAGGGGGTCACGATGGTCAGCGACAGCCAGAAGCAGGAAATTCTGAAGCATATCGACCGGGATGAATTGGCGGCGTTGACCAAGGACCTTGTTGACATCCCAAGCCCCACCGGCCACGAGCGCGCGATCGGCGAGTTCATCCTCGAATGGGCCAAGGCCCAGGGGCTCAAGACAATCAGCCAGGAAATCAGCGCAGATCGCATCAATGCGGTCGGCATCGTAGCGGGAACCGGTACCGGGACCAGCCTGATGATCAATGGGCATATGGACACCAGTTTCACGGGCACCGAAGAGGATCGCGTGCTGTGCCGGGAGTTGGAGCCGGAGGAGGACCTGCGCGGGCGTATCGAAGACGGCAAAGTGTTTGGCCTTGGCGCGTCCAATATGAAATGCGGTCTTGCCGCGTTTCTGGTGGCGGGAAAGGCCATCCGGCAATCGGGAATCGAGCTAAAAGGCGATTTGATTCTCGCCGCCGTCTCGGGCGAAATTTCGCGCACGCCCATTGGCCCCTATCAGTCCGAAGAATACCGGGGCGAGGGAACAGGAACTCGGCATCTTTTAACCCACGGCGTGCAGTCCGATTACGCCATTGTGGCTGACGGTTCGGCGCTCTCTGTGATCTGGGCGCAAACCGGGGTTGCCCAGTTCAAGATCTCCACCTTCGGCAATCCCCGTTCCGCGTGGGGACGAACCCGAAGGGACGCCCCACCCCGCGATTCCAGTGCCATACTCAAGATGGTTGACGTCGTCAGTGCGGTGGACCGATGGGCCGCGGAGTTTGAGGAGGAGACCGTCTACCGGTCCGCCAACGGCCCCATCATCTCAAAGGTCAATATCGGCGCCATCCGTGGTGGCGCGCCATACCGGCCCAACTATTATCCGGGGATCTGCGATCTCTACGTAGACGTCCGGTTCCCGCCGAAAACGACGCCTGTGGCCGTGCAGCGAAAGCTGAGGGCGGCCCTGGCGAAGCTTGACGTTGAGACCGAGATCGAGATGTACGGCTCCCTCCTCGGCCACGAGGCCGAAGGCGTGGAACCCGTTGTCGAGGTGCTGGAGGCGACCCACAAGGCGCTTTATGGAGAGCAGACGCCAGAGGTCACGCCGGGCCGGTCCAGCATCTGGACCGACACCAATATCTACAATGAGATGGGCATCCCAGCCTGCAAATTCGGGCCCCGCGGAGAGCGTTGGAAGATGCGATCCGAGCAGGTTGAGGTTGAAGAGATTTTTCGCGCGGCCCAGGTTTTTGCGCTGTCCGCGGCCACCATTTGCGACTGGGAGAGATAACCGGGGCCTTAGCAGGACTGCAGCAGGAATGCTCGCACCGAAGTGGCCAAGTCGGCTGTCGGACCGGGTCTAGGCGTAGCGGCGGGTGGGCATCCGCATCGTCTTCATCTATGATTCTTTCAAAGGGCCATAGAACGGCCGCAGCGACTGTGGGCAGAGATAGAGCCCCGGCCGTAACCAGGTTCAAAATGGTGGGAAGCGATGGCTTCGAAGATCAATCATGTCGCGATGCAGAGCGGCAACTACGCGGTCCAATCCAAATTCTACGAGTCCTATTTCGGGATGAAGACGTCACCCGACGGAAAGCCCACCCGGTCGATTTGTATCGGCGACGGGTATGTCGGTATGAACATCAACCCCAGGCGTCCCGGCCGTCCCGGCCGTTTCGATCATTACGGCATTCAGGTCGACAAACTGGAAGAAGTGGTGGACGAGCTCAAGTCGCGGGGCGTCAAGGTCCTCAAGCGGCCCACCGTACGGCAGTTCGCGAACTGCTCGACCCATGATCCGGATGGCAACGTCTTCGACCTTACCGAAGCCGGCGGCGATAACATGAAGGACGTCTACACCCATAACGATTGGGAACAGCCTCGCACCATCAGCCATTTCGGGCTGCGCACCATGCATGCCCAAGAGATGGCTGAATTCTATACCGAGGTCTTCGATCTCAAGCCGACCAACGGGCCGGTTCCCGACGGCGCCTACGGCTTGACCGATGGCCGCGTGACCATGATGATCATGCAGTGGGACCTCGACGATTACGCCGACACCGGCATCGTCGGCCCTGGCCTCGACTACCTCGGCTTCAAGGTCGAAGACATGGCCGCCTTCCAGAACGACGTCGAGGAAATCTCCGCTAACAATCCACTGATCGCGCCGTCGCCGGTAGGCGGCGGTCGGGAAGGCGCCGCCCGGCTCGAGATGTTGCGCCGCAGCTCCATCGGCGCGTTCCACATGGCCGATATCGACGGGATCCTGCTCGACATCACTGAGTAGATATCGGCGTGGACGGCCCGGATGAGCATTGATCTCATGTCCGCGTTGGGCCGAAAGCGGACATCGGGTTCGCGAATTTCCGCTCTTTCCATGGCACCATCGGCGCGCGCCATCCCTCCTGACCCGGTGAGGGGTCGGTGCCCTTCGCGCGATTTCCGGATCACGCGCCGGTAAAACCGGCAAGCTTGCCGTCGGGCGTCATCACCACGTGCTTCAGCGGTTCGCCTGAGATGTAACGGCGCGTGTTCTCGCGAATGAGTTCACTGAGCCGCGTTCGGAGCTCGGCCCCGCCCTGGCCGCCGACATGGGGCGTCATCAGGACGTTGGGCAGGTCCCAAAACGGGCTGTCGGCGCCAAGCGGCTCTTCGCCGAAGGCATCCAGCCCCGCCCCCTTGATGCGGCCGGAGGCCAAGGCGTCGGCCAGCGCCGCCTCGTCGACCACCTTGCCGCGGGAGATGTTGACCAGGATCGCGGTATCCTTCAATTGCCCGATCAGCGCCGCCGTCAGGAAGCCCTCGGTGGTCTCATCCAGCGGCATCGCCACCATCACCACATCGGCCAGGGGCAGGACCTCGGCCGCCTTGTCCCGCGCCACCACCCGGTCGATGAACGGGACGGCGGGCGCAGGCGCGCGGGTGACGCAGATCACCTCCATGTCGAAACCCTTGGCCTTGCGGGCGATGTCCTGGCCGATCCGCCCCTGGCCGAGGATCACCATGGTGGCGCCTTCGGGCGAGATCATCTCAGGCGACATCTTCTCCCGCGCCCAGCTATGGGCGGCGCGGAAGGGCTCATAGGCATGGAATCCCCGCATCACCCCCAGCATCAACGCCATGGCGTGGCCCGCCAGCACCCGCTGGCTGACGTCGCCGGTATTGGTGATGGTCACGCCCTCGGGCAGGCCGGCCTCAAGCGCGATATCGATGCCGACGGTGGTGAACTGGATCCATTTCAGCGCCGTGCCCTTTTGCCGCAACAGGCTTGCAAATTCCGGCGTGAAGGCGGAGTTGAAGACATGCAGCACCTCGGCGCCCTGGATGGCGTCCGCGAATTCCTCAAGGGTCCCGGCCTTGGCCGCTTCGACGTCTGGAAATTCGGCGAGGAATTCCGCGTCGATCACATCGTTGTGGCCGCGCACGAATTGGGCGATGCGCAAGGTCATGGGCGGTCCTCCCCGGCCCTTGGATTGTTTCGGGCGCCCGTTTCGCGGACGCGGCGCCCCACTTGTCGGAGTCATAGGCTGTCTCTAAGCTGAGTTCAATCTTGCGGGGCCCATGCGCCGCGCTCATCGGGGAGAAGACGGCCATGGAGCAGGGGGAACTTGCCGGGAAGGTGGCGCTGATCACCGGCGGCGGCCGGGGCATGGGAAGGGCCATGGCATTGGCGCTCGCGGCTGCCGGGGCCAAGGGTGTCGTGGTGACGTCGTCTGCCTCGCCCGCCGAGCTGCGCGTCACCGAAAAAGAAATCGACGAGATCGCGGGACGGCAAAGCTGCGGCCGTGGCCTCACCGCCGACGTCACCGACGCCCATGCCTGCTGGACGGCGGTGGCCGAGACCATTGCGGGCTTCGGCGCCATCGACATCCTGATCAACAACGCGGGCCTCGGCATGAAGAACGTGCGTCAGGGCCGCGATCCCTTCTGGAAGAACGACGTTGAAGCCTGGCGCCGGCTGATCGACACCAACGTCAACGGCCCCTTCCTGATGGCCCGGGCCGCGGTCCCCCACATGGTCGCCGCCGGTTGGGGGCGCGTCATCAACCTCTCGAAATCCGGCCAATCGATGATCGGGCCCAACAATTCGCCCTATGGTCCGTCCAAGGCGGCGCTGGACGCCATGACCCTGATCTGGGCTCAGGAACTTGCGGGAACCGGCGTCACGGTCAACGCGCTTTTGCCCGGCGGTCTGACCGACACGACCTTTTCCCGGCCGACCGCGGTGCCCCGGGCGCGGGAGGCGGGCCGCCCGGTCTATGCGCCCGAGGACATGGGACCGCCGGCGGTATGGCTTGCCTCCGATGCCTCTGCCGCCTACTCGGGCTGCCGCTTCAACGCCGCCAGATGGGATGCGGACCTTGCCCCGGCCCAAGCCGCGGAAGCCGCGCGCGAGCTGCCGATCTTCGCCCAGCCCCGGCGCAACTCTACGATCGCCGCAGCCTGGACCGCCCCGGAAGCATCATGAATTCCGCCTATGATCCGAGGACGGCCCTCCGCCTCACCTTCCACGACGCGGCAACCGATTTCAAAAGCGGCGCGGATACGCCCGTCAAGTATCTGGAGCGCTGCCTGGCGCGCATCACCGAACGGGAACCCGTGGTCAAGGCCTTCGTCGCCGCCAATCTGAGCGCGGCCATGGTGCAGGCCGAGGCGGCGGCCAAGCGCTACCGCGACGGCACGGTCCTCTCGCCCATCGATGGGCTGCCGATCGCCGTCAAGGACGTGTTCGAGACCCGCGACCTGCCGACAGGATGGGGCGCCGCGGCCTTGGCCGAACACCCGCCCGCCCGGGATGCCGCCATCGTTCATGCGCTGCGCAAGAGCGGCGCGGCGCTGGTCGGCAAGACGGCGCTGCCCGAGCTCGGCTTCGGCCCGCCCGCCGCCACCACCAATCCTTGGGATGCGTCGCGCACGCCGGGGGGATCGTCGTCTGGTTCCGCCGCCGCCGTGGGTGCCGCCATGGTGCCCGCCGCCATCGGCTCCCAGGGTCGGGGGTCTCTCACGCGGCCCGCGAGCTTCTGCGGCGTCTATGCCTTCAAGCCGGGTCACGGCACCATCCACCGCGGCGGCGATGGCGGCAGCCAGCCCACCAATACCCATGTCGGCGTGCTGGCGGGCGGCCTGATCGATGCCTGGATCGTCGCCCACACCCTTGGCCGAAGCGCCGGCCCGCACCCGGGCCACCGGGCGCTGAAGGGGCCCGCCGCGCCGCCGACGCCGGCCAAGCCCCGGACCCTGGTGCGCATGGAAGCGGCGGGCTGGGATCGCACCGAGGCGTCGGCGCGGCAGTCTTACGAAGATCTTCTCGAGCGGATCGAGGGCGCCGGCGTCGCCGTGATGCGCGCGGGCGACGATCCCACCTGGGCCGCCCTGGAAGAGGAATTGGAGACGGCCGGAAATGCGCTTGGCACCATCGCCGATTACGAGACGCGCTGGCCACTGACCATGCTGGTGGAAGCCGATCAGGAAACCGAAACCGATGCCTTCGATCCGCTTACGGTGGCGCGCGGATTGAGGCGCCTCGACGTGGCGCTTACCGATTACGAGGCGGCGCTGGCCTACCGCCGGGACTACCGAGAACGCCTCGCCGGGCTGGCCCAGGACGGTGTCTTCATGATCACGCCCGGCGCCACCGGCCCGGCGCCCGAGGGCCTCTCCTCCACCGGCTCTTCGGTCTATCAATGGGCCTCAAGCCTGGCCGGCAACCCGGTCGTCAGCCTGCCGCTGATGGCGGCGGACGGCCTGCCGCTCGGCCTCGAGGTCCAGGGGTTCGTCGGCGAAGACGCATCCCTGATGGCCGCCGGATTGTGGCTGGATCGGGCCTACCGGGCGAAAGAGTTCTGAATTATCACCGGCCCATGCCGACCTGGCCGATCAAGAACCGTCCGGATGGGTCGGCACGTTGGGCACCCAGTTGGGCGGGCTCACGGTGGCGCAAAAATCCTTGAAATTGACGTTGAAGGCGATGCTGATGCGGGACGCATCGCCGTCCCCGGCCGGAACCTGATGGACCAGCCAGGAGGGAAACAGGATCAACATGCCCTCCTCGACCTCGAAAAACAGGTGCTCCGAATTATAGGCGTTGGACTGGGCCACGGCGGGGGTCAGGATGTAGTGCTGCATGCGCGGATCGAAAAAGGCGATCTGGTTTCCATCCGGCGGGACCGTCATGTAATAGACCGCGCTCAGGAAATTATTGGGATGACTGTGCGCGCGGTGGAGGCTACTGGCGGGGTGGACATTGGCCCAGCATCCGGTGATCTCCATTTCCGTGGCCTTAGGGGCAAGGGCAGCGATCACTTCTGCAACGGCCTCGTTGAAATAGCCCATGAGCTCCTGCATTTCCGGCAAGGTATGGAAATCGTGCTCGGTTTGCAGGAACGGGTTCCCGGTCTTGGGTGCCGCGGCGATCAATGTGTCCAACTTCGCCGTCACGTCACCCTTGATGCGTTCCGCCGCATCCGGGGGCAGCTTGAACCCCCAAACCGTGGTCGGGAAGAGGGGAAAGGTCGTCTTGTTCTGGAACATTGTGCGCACACCTGATCAACGGTCTCAGCGGGGCCGGACTCGGTGCCCCGGGCGCCGATGAAAACAGATGCGGGCGCCGGCGACAAGGGCAGCGGCATATTTGTCCCACCGCCGCGCTGAACCCCGGGGATTTTGACGCGGTCCCATCCCGCGACTAGACTGCGCGCCGACCTTGAACCTGGGAGAAACGCATCATGGCAACAGTGGAAAGCATCACTTCGGGCGGCGTGCCCATGGACCTCTATCTGGCGATGCCCGACGGCACGGGACCGTTCCCGGCCGTGGTCCTGGCCCATCACCGCGGCGGGATCGACGATTTCACCAAGGACCGGGCCGACCGCCTGGCCGCAGCCGGGTTCATCGGCGCGGTCCCCGACCTGTTTCACCGCATGCCCGCCGATACGGAAAACCCGATCCCCTTGCTGAACGACAAGCACATCATCGAAGACATGGCGGCCACGGTGGATCACCTCAAGGGAAGATCCGAATGCAACGGCAATCTGGCGATCGGCGGCCATTGCATGGGCGGGCGCGTCGCCTATCTGGGGGCCTCGGTCAATCCGGCGTTTCAGGCGGTGGTGGCCTATTACTCGGGCAACATGTTCAAGATCTGGGGGGAAGGCGAGAAGACAGCGTTCGAGCTGCTCCCCGGCATCAAGGGGGAGGTGATCGGTTTCTACGGAAACGACGACCAGAATCCATCGCCCGATGACGTCAACAAGATCGATGCGGAACTGACGCGGCTCGGCATCGAGCACGATTTCCATCGCTACGACGGCGCCGGTCACGCGTTTCAGAATTTCATGAGCGACGCCCAGTACCGCGAAGAGGCAGAGAAGGATTCCTGGGCCAAGACGCTCGATTTCCTCAAGCGCGTCCTCGCCTGAGGGGCAATACCGTCGGGACGCGGGATCCCGCTTTGAGGCAGTCAAGCGCGGCCGGGGGGCGGTGTGCCGCCCACCCGGCCCGGAGGTAGCTTGGCGTTCGCCCTAGGCGGTGTCGGCCGCCCTCTGGCGGCGGACCCGTCCGACGCCGAACAAGGTCACCAGCGCCGATACGAACAGGAGAAGGGCCGGCGGAACGGGGACGGGCGCGCTGAAGTTGGAGATGGTCCATTGGACCGGACCTTCCGATTGGGTGTTTGCAACGACCCAGCCGATAGTATCGAGATGATCCACCGACGCCGAAAAACTACCAGAGCACGATGTCGGTCCGCAGCTGCCGGAGGCAGGACCGCTGACGGAAATGGAACTCGGCCCAATATCGATTGTGGCCGTAGGAGTAGGGTCGCTTGAGGCAAAGAAATTGATTTGACCGCCATCAAATACACTTGTCACGACCCAGTCGAACGAGAATGTGCCTGGTCCCGCCGCGGAAATGGTAAAAGAGAGTTCCGTCGAAAGTACGTCCGGTTCGGTAATGACGATCTCATCGACCGGCACGGCACCGTTGGGAACGACACTTCCGCCGGAGGGCGCATTAGTGGTCCAGTTGGGAATCTCATAGGGGCCTTGGAAGTCATTGACCTGCACCGCATGGGCCGCGGTGCCGGCGCCGAGGCTGACAACCCCAGCGAGAAGCATCACGGTGAAGGCCATGCAGGCCTTTTTTATCAGGATTTCGGCGTATCGAGGGGGC
>JAHEKA010000025.1 GCA_024638585.1 Rhodospirillales bacterium | reverse complement strand
AGGTCAGGGCCGCCATGGGCTCGCCCCGGGGGCGGCGGTAATAGCGCGGCCGGCGGCCCACCCGAGTGAATCCGAACTGCTGATAGAGATGCTGGGCGACCGCATTGTCTTCGGCCACCTCAAGAAACATGCGTCCGACGCCATCGGCGCGGGCGCGATCCAGGGCGGCGGTCAACAGGGCGGCGCCCACGCCGCGGCGGCGCTGACCCGCGGTGACGGCGAGAGACAATAGCTCGCATTCCCCGGCGGCGGATCGGCCCAACGCGAACCCCAGCAGCCCCTGTCCGGCCGTGGCTGAGCCCTCCTCGACCGCGAGAATCCCAAAGGCGCCGGGCATGGCCAGCACCTGGCGCACCGTGAAGACGCTCCACGGTTCGTCGAAACAGCGTCGGTGGAGCTCGGCGATCACGGCAGCGTGTGAGGCGGTCGCCGCGATCAGGCCGGAACCGTCGAACTCGCTGAGCGCCTTCACGAGACACCGCCCCCGCGGCCGATCCGAGGATGGGGCAACCGCGCATCGGGCGGCCTGATATAGAGCGGGCGGGGTGGCTCAGGCGGGGCGCCGCCCCCGTCTAGGCACCTTTCGGCACCGATTTGGGCCAGCTGAACCGCGTCGGGCGGCGCCAGCGCGGAGGAAAACCGGATCCGCGCCTCGGGCCCATTGCCGGCCTCATCGCAGCCCTCCAGGCCGGCCCGCAGCTGGGCGGCCCCGTCCCCGGCAATCAGCAGCCGGCCTTCCGGCAATCCGCCGGCCGCCATGACCGGATCCAACGCGCCGCCCGGCCCGAGGGCGGCGCCATCGGGCCCAAACACCTGAAAGAACACATCGCGGCGCTTTCCGTTGACCGCGACCACCAGGCTGCGCCCGGCACGCTCCGCGTCGGGGACGGCCCGCGCCAAGGCGTCGAAGGTGGTGATCCCGATCACCGGCGCCGCCACCGCCAGGCCGATGGCCCGGGCGGCGGCCAGGCCGATTCGCAATCCCGTGAACGCGCCCGGCCCCGTGGTCACGGCGACGGCGCCGAGTTCCTGGAAACGCATCGCCGCCTCGTCCATCACCTCACCGATCATGGGATTGAGCCGCTCGGCCTGGCCGCGTTCCATCTGCTCGAACCGATGGGCTACGATGGCACCATCGGCCCACAGGGCAGCGGAGCAGGCGGTGGTCGCGGTATCTATCCCCAGCACGATCATCGGAGCCATCCCGGTTAACGTCGAACAATTGCGTCCCACATGTTAGACTGGCTTTCGCCATGGCCCAACCCACGCCTGAAGACGTCGGCGGACTGGTCGAGATCACGGCCCCTGCCTATGACGTGGATATCGATATCGCCTATGCCGGGCCGAACAACTTCACCGGCACCCCGGTATATGGCCGGGCCGCCTGCTATCTCCACCGCGACGCCGCCGTTTTGCTCTCCCGCGCCGTGGAATTGGCCACCGCCGTCGGTCTCCGGTTCCTCCTGTTCGACGCGTTCCGCCCTAGCGAAGCGCAATGGGTGCTGTGGAATCACACGCCGGACCCCGACTTTCTCGCCGACCCCCGGCGCGGCTCGCCCCATTCTAGGGGTGTCGCGGTGGACTTGACCCTGGTCGACCCCACTGGCGAGCCGCTCGATATGGGCACCGGCTTCGATGATTTCACGCCCCGCGCACATCACGGTAATCGCGACATTCCCGCCATCGCCCAGGCCAATCGGCACATGCTGCTGGGGTTGATGACATCGGCGGGCTGGGACTTTTACAGGAACGAATGGTGGCATTACCAGATGTTCGATTCCAGGCGCTATCCCCTGATCAGCGACAGCGCGCTCGCCACGCCGATGATGCCGCCCGCCTGATGCCGCCGATGCAGGACGCCACGTCCGGCAGCTCTCACCGGCCTCTCCCGGCCTCGGCCCGGCGCTTCATTCCGGTTGGGGCGGCCACGTTCCTCGCGGCCCTGTTCCTGACGGCCCTGCCGGGCGTGGCCGCCGATGGGCGCCCCGGCCAAGCCAAGCCGAGGGCACTTGCCCCGTCCGCCGTGGTGATGATGTATCATCGGTTCGGCGAATCCGGCCTGCCCGCCACCAATATCCGCATCGCGCAGTTCGAGGCGCACCTCAAGGAACTGGCGACGGGCACATACGATGTCAGGCCGCTGCCCGAGATCGTCGCCGCGCTCAAGTCGGGCCGGACCCTGAAGGACCGCACGGTCGCACTCACCATCGACGATGCCTTTCGCTCGGTCTACCGGGAGGCATGGCCCAGGCTCCGGCGCGCCGGCCTGCCCTTTACCCTGTTCGTCGCCACCGACGCCGTCGACGGCGGGGGACGGGACTTCATGACCTGGGACCAGGTCCGGGAGATGGCCAAGGCCGGGGTCACCATCGCGGCGCATTCGGCGAGCCACGCCCACCTTGCCACGCTCACGCCCGAGGCCGTGGGTCGGGAGCTCGAAACATCGAACGCGCGATTCGAAAAGGAGCTCGGATTCCGCCCGCGTCTGTTCGCCTATCCCTACGGTGAGGCCAGCGGCGCGGTAATAGACGCCGCCCGGGCGGCCGGCTATACGGCGGCGTTCGGCCAACATTCCGGCGCCCTGCACGGGCAAGCGGATTTCTTCTATCTGCCCCGGTTCGCGCTCAACGAACGCTTTGGGTCCCTCAAGCGGTTCCGGCGTGCGGCCAACGTCTTGCCGCTTTACGCCACCGATATCACCCCCCGCGATCCCACCTTGGGCCCAAATCCGCCCGCCTTCGGTTTTACGGTGGGGGCCGGCATCCGGGGGCTTCGGGCGTTAACATGCTACTCATCGGCCCACGGGAAGCTCAAGGTCTCACGTTTGGGGCCGCGCCGGTTCGAGGTCCGCCCGCCCCGGCCCTTCGCGGCGGGACGCGCGCGCATCAACTGCACCCTTCCCGCCGGGGGCGGGCGCTGGCGCTGGTTCGGCTATCAGTTCTTCGTTCCGGGGAAATGACGCCCACCGTGGGTGGAGCGCTTTAGGCTATGCGGGCCCCGAGCTGCCGTCCACGGCATTCCGGGCCTGCTTCAGCCGGTCGTCATCCAGCTCCCGCAGATTGTTGAAGCGGATGATCGATTTGATGGTCTTGATGTAGTGCTCGCCGCGCTCGGAATAGCTCTTGAGCGCCTCGACCAGCTTGAGCGAATCGATCCCTTTCACGCCGGCCGCGTCCGCCCGCAGCCGGGCGCGGAGCGCCCGAAACTCGCCATAGGCGGGGTGGGTATTCAGATTGTGAACGTAGGACCGCACGCCGTCGAGCAGATGATCGAAGCTCCGGACCTTGAAGTTCTCGCCCTCGCCCCGCTTGTGCGGAACGATCCCGGGACGGTTCTTGAAGGTGCGCTGACCGAACAGGGCCCGGCCCTCCAACGCGAAGCGCGAAGAGCCCCAGCCGCTTTCCTCGGCGCCCTGGGCCATGGCCAGGGAGGGCGGGACCACGTCGATGCGGCGCAGCAGGATTTCCATGGCGCCCGGCGCGACGTCGAAGCGGTCGTATTGCGCGGCGAGCCAGGCCTTATCTTCCGGGCTCAAGCGGATGCCCTTGGCCAGGGACGCCGCCAGTTCCTGCACCCGGGCGCGTGTAGCGCGCAGCTTCTCATTGATGCTGAGGATCAGGGGCAGCATGGTCTTGATGAAGACCGCCTTACGCCGGGGAATGGACCGCACCAGGCCGATATCCTTGGGCATTGCCTTGACGAAGACGCGCGGCACGTCACCGACGCCCTTTCGCAGATCTTCCAACCGATAGCCGATACGCAGGAAATCGGAGAACAGCTTCTGGGCGCTGACCGTGACCACATCGACATCCTTCGACGGGGCCGCGGCAGCGAGAGCGTCCTGCCCAGCGGCGCGGCCGGTCTTGCGGATTACCGGAGGCTTGGCGACGATGACGGACGCAACGCCCGAGGCCGGCGTCATGGTCCCGGCAACCGTTTGGGCGGCCGCAATGCCGGCGGGACGGTCAACGGCAAGGGAAGACGGGACCGCGTAAGGTTGCGGGGCCGTCCAGATCAGGCCGCCGGTGATCGCCAGCACGGCCAAACCCGCAGCCGCGAGCTCGCCATGTGGGGCAAACCTGGAGGCGATGGCGCCGATCATTTCACGATGCACGGAAACAGGCCTCAAACGCTTAACCAAACCAATCAACATGCCTCTCTCTCCAATCCTTTCAGATTGCGAAAGACGGCCGTCCCCAATCGGTCCATCTCAAAAATACATTTGCCCGGTTGGCTCTCGTCTACTCGACCGGGCGCACCTCTCTGACCTCGGGTATAAAATGCTTGAGCAGATTCTCGATGCCCATCTTCAGGGTCGCCGTGGAACTGGGGCAACCGGAACAGGCACCTTGCATATGCAGGAGTACAACCCCGTCTTCGTAACCGCGGAAGACGATATCCCCGCCATCCTGAGCGACGGCCGGGCGTACCCTGGTATCCAACAGGTCCTTGATCTGGACGACGATCTCGGCGTTTTCACCGCCGTCCATCTCTTGATCGGCCTCGTCGGCCACCGTGCCCTCCACCACCGGTGCCCCGGAAGTGAAATGCTCCATGATGGCGCCAAGGATCATGGGCTTCATGGTCGCCCAGTCCTTGGCCCCGTCCTTGGTCACGGAAATAAAATCCGATCCCAGGAACACGCCGGAGACACCGTCCACGGCGAACAGGTTGCGGGCCAATGGAGAAACGCCGGCATCCTCCGGGCTGGACATGTCCAGCGTGCCGCGTTCCATCACCTGGCATCCAGGCAGGAATTTCAGGGTCGCCGGGTTTGGCGTCTGTTCGGTCTGAATAAACATGATCCCGATTCTCTGGCCCCGATCCCTCAACCAACCATTCGTTGGCTCTTCTCTTTTCGCCGCCCTCAGGGCGGCAGTGTGGCGCCAACGGTCTCCCCGCGGCGCCGGCTCATAAATTGGGTAAAGGTTTATCCAAAATCAAGGGAATTTTCTCAATACAAATCAATATTTTAGTCAAATTTATGGTAAATGCTATACATTAATTACGAAAATGAAACGTTGTGTCGCGCGGTCCGGCCGTCGCGCAACTTTCCCTGCCTCATTGGCCGCCCCATCAGGTCAGGGCATCGATTTCTTCATCGGTCAGGTCGCCCGGAACCAAGGTGAGGGGCACCGGCAGGCTGCCCGACGCCGTTCCGGCCAAGGCCGAAACCAAGGGACCCGGCCCGGTCTTGCCCGACGCCGCAGCCAAAACCAGGACGGAAATGCCCTTTTCCTCCCGGATGACTTTCATTAGCTCGTCGGACAGATTGCCCTCGCGCAGGAAATAAACGGGCGTCTTGCCCGAAAGTTCCTGGACATCGGCGGAAACCTCATGGAGCAGGGTTTCCGCTTCCTCCCGGCGTTCTTGGCGCATGATGTCCTCGACCGCCATCCAATGCTTGAACTCGGCCGGTTCGATCACGTAAAGCAGCGCCACCCGGCCGCCGGTATTCCTGGCCCTCAGGCTCGCGAACCGGAGCGCCTTGTGATGCTCCTCCGTGGCGTCGATGACGACCAGAAAAATGCGCTCGTCGCCGTCCTGCCCTTCGGTCGGTTTGGTGTCGGGGCTCTGGTCTTTGCCGTCGTTGTCCTGCGACATGGTTCAAACCTTTCTGAAGATCACCCCCGCCAGAAGCCCTGCCGCCAGGGCGATGACGATGGCGAAGATGCCGTATAGCGCGGATGAAGTATGAGCAAAATGATAGACATCGGCGCCGATCCCCACCTTGGCGATGTTGAGCGGCACCGTCTGGGCCCCGGCCACGCGGCCGTCGCGGACGAGGAAGACCTGGACCGTGTAGGGTCCGGTGGGAACATTGGCCGGGAAATAGATCGTCGTTCGGAACAGTCGGTCTCCCAGGAACGCAATGTCCCGGGGCTTGGTGGTGAACAGGCCGTCCTTCACCTTGTTGCGCAAGAGACCCTCGCGGAAACCCGCCAGGTCCCTTTCCCCGATCTTCTTGGACGTCGCGAAGGCCAGATGCTCGACCCCGATGCCGTGGCGATCCAACGCCTCCGCCCGCAGCAGCTTGTCGATCGGCTTGGAAGAGGCCAGCCAGTAATAGGACGGCACGTTGGTGAATCTCACCTCCGCCTCGTTGATCCAGATGCCCCCGTGGCGACCCTTGCGGCGGGTGACTTCAGTGCGGGTCGGGCCGCGGACCACGATGATCACGTCCCCGCGCCCCTCGGTGGCGCCGAACAGCAGCACCTCGGTGCCAACGAAACCGGTGGTGATGGCGACCAGGTGGCGCGACGAATCGGCAACCAGTTCCTGCGCCCTGGCGCCGCCCGGGAGGGCCAGCGCCGGCAGCGCCACGGCCAGCATGAACAGGAAGAGGCGTATCGCTCGTCTCATCGTCCCGCTACCCTGCCGATGGAATAGATGTCATCGGGCGTGACGACCAGGTTGAACATGATGACGCCGCCGACGAACAAGACGAAGCCGCCGAGTAACAGGCGCAGGTAATCGCCGGGCAAGCGGCCCGCGAACAGGCCGCCGAACTGGGCGCCGACGACACCGCCCAACAGCAGGATCAGGGCCAGGACCACATCCACCGTCTGGTTGTTGACCGCCTGCAGGAAGGTCACGTTGGCGGTCACGAAGGTGATCTGGAACAATGACGTCCCGACAACGGTGATGGTCGGCATCCCGAGGATGTAGATCATCGCCGGCACGATAATGAAGCCGCCGCCGACCCCCATGATCGCCGACAGAATGCCCACGAAAAAGCCGATGGAAAACGGCAGCAACGCACTGATGTAGAGCTTGGACTTGCGGAACCGCATCTTGAACGGCAGCCCATGCATCCAGGTATGCTGGTGCAGCTTCCGCCGCGGGGCACCCGGCGTCCGGCGACGCAACACGGCGCGCAGCGATTCCGCCAGCATCAGGCTGCCGATGATGCCGAGGAAGGCCACATAGGACAGCGAAATCACCAGGTCCAGCTGGCCCATGGCGCGAAACAGCGAATAGAGCCAGACGCCGAAGCTCGACCCGGTCAGGCCGCCGGCCAGCAGCACCGCACCCATCTTGAAGTCGACATTGCCCCGGCGCATATGCGCGAAAACGCCGGAAACCGACGCGGCGACGACCTGGTTGGCTTCCGACGCGACCGCCACCGCGGGGGTTACACCGATGAAGATCAGCAGCGGCGTCATGAGGAATCCGCCCCCCACGCCGAATAGTCCCGACAGAAACCCGATCCCCCCGCCCATCGCCAAGAGCAGGAAGACGTCGAGAGAGATTTCAGCGATCGGCAGATAAATCTGCATGGAGGGAAAGGGCGCCAGGCTGCGCGCCCGTCCGGCCTAGATGTTCATGGACCCACCGTTTGTGCGCCCGGGCCGGCAAAAGCGCAAGAAAATAAAACGCTCAACCCCCTCAGGGGCGCAACAGACCGACGATGCGATGGATTTCCGACAGGTGGTGGCGGGCGATTTCCCCGGCCCGTTCCGAACCCCGGTGCAATACCCCGTCGACATGGCCGGGCTCGGCCAGCAGACGCTGCATTTCCCCGCCGATCGGCCCCAGCGTCTCCACCGCCAGGGTGGCTAGGGCATCCTTGAATTCCGAGAACATCTTGCCGCCGAAGGTGGCCAGCACCTCGGCCCGGCTGGTCCGGGACAACGAGGCATAGATCCCGATCAGGTTGGCGGCCTCGGGCCGGCCTTCCAGACCTTCGACGGTTTCGGGCAGGGGTTCTGGGTCGGTGCGCGCGCGCCTGACCTTGAGCGCGATGGTGTCGGCGTCATCGGTCATGTTGATGCGCGAATAGTCGGACGGGTCCGACTTGCTCATCTTGTTGGATCCGTCACGCAGGCTCATCACCCGGGCGGCCTCGCCCAGGATCTGGGGTTCGGGCAGGGGAAAGTATTCGGTCTCAAACTGGCGGTTGAAGGCGCCGGCGATATCGCGAGAGAGCTCCAGATGCTGCTTCTGATCCTCTCCCACCGGCACGTGGGTCGCCTTGTAGAGCAGGATGTCCGCGGCCATCAGCACGGGATAGGCATAGAGGCCGAGGCCCGCGTTTTCCCGGTGTTTGCCCGCTTTCTCCTTGAACTGGGTCATGCGGTTGAGCCAGCCCAGCGGCGTGATGCAGGCGAACAGCCAGGCCAGCTCCGAATGGCCCGGGACCGAGGACTGGTTGAAGATGATGCATTTCTCGGGATCGATGCCGGAGGCCAGGTAGGCCGCCGTCACCTCCCGCGTATGGGTGCGAAGTTCTTCCGGGTCCTGAGGCAGGGTCAGGGCATGGAGGTCGACGATGCAGAAGATGCAATCGTAATCGTCCTGCAGGTCCACCCAGTTGCGGATCGCCCCCAGGTAATTGCCGAGATGCAGGTTGCCGGTGGGTTGAACGCCCGAGAAAATGCGGTTCATCTTGTTGTCCGCCGAAGCTTGCCGGTTCACGGGCGCTGTTTATGGCCCCTAGGCGGCGATCCGGTCAATGGTTTCCGGCTCGTGCCGGTCCGCCCGACGGCGGCGGTCCCCGATCAGGGCGCCGGCGCGCCGCCTTCGGCGGCACTCTCGGCCCCGGCACCACGGCCCATGCCGGCCTTCAACTCGGCCAAGGTCATGGCGCCCGAGAGCTGGGCCAGAATTCCGTAAACTATGACACCGGCCGCAACCAGGCCGGCCAAAGCGGCGATGCGCACGGGGTCGGCCGCGTCGAACACCGCTCCCACCTGCGCCACCACCGCGTAGACCGCCCCCGCCATCACCGCCGATGACAGAACCATCCGCGGCAACTTGCGCCGAAACCGCCGGTCCGGCTTAAGGCGCCCGCGCCGGCGCAGGCCGAGCGCCAGAAGCCCGCAATTGACCCAGGCCGAGGCCGAGGTCGCCAGCGCAATGCCGACATACGCGAGCGGTCCCATCAGGGCGAGGTTGAGGACGATGTTGACCACCAGGGCTACCACCGCGACCAAGACCGGCGTCTTGGTGTCTTCCCGGGCGAAATACCCTGTGGCCAACACCTTGACCAGGACATGGGCGGGCAGGCCAAGCGCATAGGCCGCCAGCACCTGGCCCGTGGCCTCCTGGGAATCGGGCCCGAAGGCGCCGCGGCCGAACAGTACGGAAATCACGGGCTGGGCGGCGGCGACAAGGGCGCAGGCCGCAGGCAGCGTCAGCAACAGCGCGAATTCGAGGGAACGGTTCTGGCTTTCGAGCGCCGCCGCCTCGTCGCCTGCCCTGATCTGGCGCGACAGCAGCGGCAGCAGGGCGGTGGCAACGGCGATCCCGATCACGCCCAAGGGCAACTGGGCCACCCGGTCCGCGTAATACAGGTAGGAGATGGCGCCCGATGTCAGGAGCGAGCCGATCACCACGTCGACCAGGACATTGATCTGATAGACCCCCGCCCCCAAGGCCACCGGAAGCATCAGGCGCAGAAGCTTGCGCACGTCGGGGCTGAGCCGGGGCATCCGCAAGGACAGTCCGTGGCCGTCGCGCGCCAGCGCCAGGCCGACCCAGAAAAACTGCAGGATGCCCGCCGCCGCCACGCCCCAGGCAAGCCCTTCGGCGGGCGAGCCGGCATAGCGCCCCCAGCTGAGGATCGCCGCGATCAGCACCAGATTGAGAATGATCGGCGCCGCCGCCGGTGCGGCAAACCGGTCATTGGCGTTCAGCACCGCCCCCATCAACGCGACCAGGGAGATGAACAGGAGATAGGGAAAGGTGATGCGCGCGAGTTCCACCGCGAAGGCGAATTTTTCCGGGTCGCTCAGGAAACCGGGGGCGAGGCCCATCATGGCATAGGGCATCAGAATCTCGACGGCGGCGACGAGGGCAAACAGCACAACCAACAGGACGGCGAGGGAATCTTCGGCGAAACGGCGCGCGGCATCGCGGCCCGCAGTGACCAGCAAACCGGAATAGGTCGGCACGAAGGCGGCGGCAAAGGCGCCCTCGGCGAACAGGCGGCGAAACAGGTTGGGAAACTTGAAGGCGACGAAGAACGCATCGGCCGCCGGCCCCGCGCCAAGGATGGCGGCCAGCAGCACGTCGCGCAGAAACCCCGCCAACCGGCTCAACAGCGTGATTCCGCCGACGGTGGTGATGGAACGAATCAACGCCATATCGCGGGCCCGGGGTACGGGGGTGTCACCTATTGGTTCCTGGTATTCTTCCGCTCGGCCGCAGCCTCGCCGTCCGCGGCACCGGCCCCTGCGGTTCCCGGCGCCTTGCCTTCGGCCTCGGCCTTGGTCTCACCTTCCGGCGCACCGATCGCCACGAGCAGCCTCTTCCGGATCGCCTCCAGGCGCTTTTCGTGGGTCACCTTCAGGCCGAACAGGTCCTTCACATAGAACACGTCGACCGCCCTCGTCCCGAAGGTGGCGATCTTGGCGGTGGAGATCTGCAGGTTCAATTCCGTGAGTGCCGTGGTCACGTCATACAGGAAGCCTGGCCGGTCGCGGCCGTTGACCTCGATCACGGTGTTGGCGTTCGACGCCGAGTTGTCGATGATCACGCGGGGCTGCTCGCGGAACACCCGGGTGCGGTCGGGAAGGTTCTCCTTGAGGCCCAGACGGACCGGCAAAAGGCGCTGCTTGGAAATGATCTGCGCGAGGTTGTCCTTGAGCCGGCGCAGCGGGCGCGACCCGTCGAAGGCTTCGCCGTTGCTGTTCTGGATCCAAAACGAATCGAGCGCCATGCCGTCGGCCATGGTGAAGACCTTGGCGTCGACGATATTGGCGCCGGACAGCGCCATGGCGCCGGCTATGCGCGAAAACAGGCCCCAATCGTCGATGGTATGCACGGTGATCTCGGTGATGGCACGGAACACGTCTACCCGGGATTCGATCTTGAGCGGCGCGTCTTCGATTTTGGCATCGCGAGTGATCTCGGCATGACGGATTTGCGCGTCGGTATCGAAGGCGAGCCAGTACGGCGCCGGCACGCGCGACGCGAACTGATCGAACGCCTCGTCGCTCCAGTCCGACAGGCGTGCGCGAAGGTCGTCTTTGGCCGCTTCGGCGCGTTCGGCCCGTCCCCGCCCGGTCAACTGTCCCGTCATTGCGTCCTCGGCCGCGGAATAGAGCTCGCGCAGCAGCGCCGCCTTCCAACCGTTCCACACATTGGGACCCACCGCGCGGATGTCGGCAACGGTCAGGCACAACAGGAGGCGCAGGCGTTCGAGCGACTGCACCACCTCGACGAAATCGGCAAGCGTCTTGGGATCGTCGACATCGCGGTGAAGCGCGACATGGCTCATGAACAGGTGCTGGCGCACCAGCCAGGACACGGTTTCGGTCTCTTCCTCCGTGAGACCGAGCCGCGGGCCGAGCTGCAGCGCGACATCGGCACCGATCTCCGAATGATCGCCGCCGCGCCCCTTGGCGATATCGTGGAGCAGGAGGGCGACGTAAAGCGCTCGCCTGGACCCCAGCTTATGGATGACCTCGCTCGCCACCGGCATCACATCGGTCATCTCGCCGCCCTCGATGCGGTGGAGGATGCCGAGCGCGCGGATGGTGTGCTCGTCGACCGTGTAGACGTGATACATGTCGTGCTGCATCTGCCCCACCACACGCCCGAAATCCGGCACGAATCGGCCGAACACGCCGGCTTCGTTCATGTGACGCAGCATGCCCTCGGGGTTGCGCTCATGGATCAGGAGATCGAGGAATTCCCGGTTCGCCTCCTCATCGTGACGCAGCGCGTCATCGATCAGCGGCAGGGACCGGGTCACCAGCCGCAGCGTCGCGGGATGGATGTCGACCTGTTCGCGGTGAGCGACGGAGAACAGCCGCAACAAGGCGACGGGATCTTCCCGGAACAACGTGTCCCGCGACACCCGGAGCCGGCCCTGTTCAATGAGGAATCCGTCGACCTCGCGCTTGCCCAGGCCGAAGGTGGGAAGGCGCAACCGCGGGCGGCGCTTGTGCTGGGCTTCCAGCGCTGCGCAGAAGATGCGGGTCAGGTCGCCGACCTCCTTGGCATAGAGGAAATAATGCTTCATGAAGCGTTCGACCCCGCGCGCGCCGGCGTGGTCCGTATAGCCCATCAGCTCGGCCACCTGTTCCTGGCGGTCGAAGGTCAACCGGTCCTCTTCCCGTCCCGTCAGGTAATGGAGAAAGGCGCGGACCGTCCAAAGGTAGTTCTGCGCCTTGCCGAAGCGCCGCGCCTCGCGGGCCGATATAACGCCGAGATCGACCATGGCGGAGATTTTCTCGACCCCGTAGATATATTTGGCGATCCAGAAAAGGGTGTGCAGATCCCGCAGGCTTCCTTTTCCCTCCTTCACGTTGGGCTCCAGGACGTAACGCGAATCCCCGGTGCGCGTGTGACGCTCGTCCCGCTCGGCCAATTTAGCCTCCACGAAATCCGGGCCGGTCCCCTCGGCGATCTCGGACCGGAACCGCTCGCGCAGGGACTCGAACAAGGGGCGCTCTCCCGCCACCAGGCGGGTCTCCAGCATCGCCGTACGAATCGTGATGTCGTCCTTGCCGAGCCGCATGCAGTCATCGACGGAGCGGATCGCCTGACCCACCTTGAAGCCGAGATCCCACAGCAGGTAGAGGATGTATTCGATCACCTGTTCGGTATAGGCGTTCTTCTTGTAGGGCAGCAGGAACAAGAGATCGATGTCCGAGTGCGGCGCCAGTTCCGCCCGTCCGTAGCCTCCCACCGCGACCAGCGCCATGCGTTCGCCCTGGGTCGGATTGGCGCGGGGATAGACCGTTTGAGTGGTGAACTCGAACAGGGCCGAGATCAGCGTGTCGGTCATCTCCGTGATGGACGCGACCAATTCCGTGCCGTTGAGTTCGCCCGCGAAAAACCGCGCCTGGATCTCTTCCCGGCTTGCCGCCAGCGTCTCGGCCGCCACCGCCAGCACGTCGGGCCTGAGCGCGTCCCGCGCGACATCGCCGGCGGCCAGTTCCTGCAGGCGTGCGGACAAAACCGAGACACCCGCGGCGTGGCCGGCGGCAGCGGCGGTTTCTTGGGGCAGGGTTTCCGACATCACATCTTTCCGGCGGCGGGCCGGTGCCGGCCGCGCCACGCCTTATATAGGGGCGCGAAGTATGCCACAAAGTAAGGCGAGAGGCCGAGCGTAGGTTTACAGGACGGGGAAACCCGCGAAAAACGCGCAGAATCCGGGGCTTATATGACGATTCCACTGCTCATCATCGATGTCCAAAAGGGCTTCATCACCGATTCCACGAGCCACATTCCGGCAATTG
>JAHEKA010000420.1 GCA_024638585.1 Rhodospirillales bacterium | reverse complement strand
TCGCCGCGTCGATCATGGAAACCTCCTTTGACGATCTCGATGCGCCGGTCCATCGGGTCTGCGCCGCCGACGTGCCGCTGCCTTACGCCGCCAATCTCGAGACCCTGGCCCTGCCCAAGGTCGAAGAGGTGGTGGCCGGCGTGCGCGCCGTTACCTACCGCGATTAGGGGAGAGGCCGATGCCCGTCACCGTGAGAAT
This sequence comes from Rhodospirillales bacterium, assembly GCA_024638585.1. Lineage (GTDB taxonomy): Bacteria > Pseudomonadota > Alphaproteobacteria > SMXQ01 > SMXQ01 > SMXQ01. Next base: position 3,078 of record JAHEKA010000420.1, on the reverse strand, counting down.
GCCGGCGCTGTCGCCCACCATGACCGAGGGCAAGATCGCGCAATGGCTGAAAAAGGAAGGGGACGCGGTGAAATCCGGCGACCTCTTGGCCGAGATCGAGACCGACAAGGCGACCATGGAGGTCGAGGCCACCGACGAAGGAACGCTCGGCAAGATCCTGGCCGATGCCGGAGACGATACCATCGCCGTCAACGCGCCGATTGCCGTGATCGTCGAGGATGGCGAGGAGTCGTCCGCCCTGGATGAGGCCGTGAAAGCGGCCGAGGCCGAGGCCATGTCCGCGCCGAAACCGGAAGCCAAAGCTGAAGAGCCGGCGGAAGCGAAAGCCCCGGCGGCGCCCGCAAAGGCCGAAGCCCCAGCCAAGGCCGAAGCGGCCAAGCCTGCCGCCAAGCCCGCACCGAAACCGGCCGCGCCGGCACCGGCCCGGGCGCCCGGGGGGCGGGTCATCGCTTCGCCCCTGGCGCGCCGCATGGCCAAGACGGAAGGGATCGATCTCGCCCGCCTGCAGGGATCCGGCCCCCATGGGCGCATCGTCAAGGCCGACGTCGAGGCGGCCATCGCCACCGGCGGCGCCACCGCCAGCGGCGGCATCTTCGCCGGGTTCGGCCAGAGCTTCCCGGAGGCGGCGGCACGGGTCGAGCCGCATTCCTCGATGCGGCGGGTGATCGCCCAGCGGCTGACCGAATCGAAGCAGACCGTGCCCCATTTCTACGCCAGCGTCGATTGCGACATCGACGCGCTGCTCGCCCTGCGCAAGGAGATCAACGAAACCGACGAGGCGCTCAACGTTTCGGTCAACGACTTCATCATTCGGGCCGCCGCCTTGGCACTGGGCCTGGTGCCGGCGGCCAACGCGTCGTGGTCCGATGACGGCACGAAGCTCTATAACGCGGCCGATATCTCCGTCGCGGTTTCCACCGATGGCGGGCTGATCACGCCGATCGTCCGCTCGGCGGAAAAAAAGGGCATCGCCGCCATTTCGGCCGAGGTCCGTGACCTTGCCGGGCGCGCGCGGGAAGGCAAGTTGAAGCCTGAGGAATTCCAAGGCGGCACCTTCACCATCTCCAACATGGGCATGATGGGGGTGCGCGATTTCGCCGCCGTCATCAACCCGCCCCAGGCCTGCATCCTCGCCATCGGCGCCGGGCAAGAACGCGTCGTCGTGCGGGACGGGGAAATCGCCACCGCCACCCTGATGACGGTGACGATCAGCTGCGATCACCGGGCGGTGGACGGCGCCGTCGGCGCTGAGTGGCTGGCCGCCTTCAAGGAATTGATCGAGCATCCGGTGCGACTGATCCTGTAACGCGCCGGCACGCGGGAGACATCTGTGGCTGAAACCAATTTCGATCTGATCGTCGTCGGCGGCGGGCCGGGCGGCTATGTCGCCGCCATCCGCGCGGCTCAGCTTGGCCTCAAGACCGCCGTGGTCGAGCGTGAGCACATGGGCGGCATCTGCCTCAACTGGGGCTGCATCCCGACCAAGGCGCTGCTGCGCACGTCCGAGCTCGCCCACCTGATCGGCCGGGCCGATGAGTTCGGGCTGAAGGCGAAGATGGACGGCATCGATCTCAAGAAGGTGGTCAAGCGCTCGCGCGACGTCGCGGGGCAGCTGTCCAAGGGCGTCTCGGGCCTGATGAAGAAGAACAAGATCACCGTGGTGGAAGGCGAGGCCCGGCTCGACGGCATGGGACCGGGCGGCGTGCGCAAGCTGGCCGTCACCAATCCGGACGGCAAGGCGGGCGAGGGGCTCGCGGCCAAGAATGTGATCCTCGCCACCGGTGCCCGCGCCCGCACCCTGCCGGGGCTGGAGCCGGACGGCAAGGCAATCGTCACCTACCGCGAAGCGATGATTCCCGATAGCGTGCCGAAGAAGCTTCTGGTGGTGGGATCGGGCGCCATCGGCATCGAATTCGCCAGTTTCTATTCCGACCTGGGATCCGACGTCACGGTGGTGGAGGTTCTCGACCGCATCCTGCCGGTGGAGGACGAAGACATCTCCGCCTTCGCCGCCAAGGCGTTCAAGGCCCAGGGCATGACGCTCAAGACCGGGGCGGTCGTGAAAAGCCTGAAAGCGTCCCGCGGCAAGGTCGCGGCGGAGATCGCGCCCGCCTCGGGCGAGGGCAAGGCGGAGAAGATGAGCTTCGACCGGGTCATCCTCGCCGTCGGCATCACCGGCAATGTCGAGAACCTCGGCCTTGAAGGCACACGGGTTCGGGTCGAGAAGGGCCACATCCAGATCGACCAATGGGGCGCCACCGGGGAGAGCGGCGTCTACGCCATCGGCGACGTGGCCGGCCCGCCCTGGCTGGCCCACAAGGCGAGCCACGAGGGGGTCTGTTGCGTCGAACACATCGCCGGAGTCGAGGGCGCCCATCCGCTGGATGCCGGCAACATTCCGGGCTGCACCTATTGCCGGCCCCAGGTGGCTTCCGTCGGCCTGACCGAGGCCCAGGCCAAGGAGAAGGGCCATAAGGTCAAGGTCGGCAAGTTCCCCTTCATCGGCAACGGCAAGGCGATCGCGCTGGGCGAAGCGGAAGGCCTGATCAAGACCGTGTTCGACGAAGAGACCGGCGCGTTGCTCGGCGCGCACATGATCGGCGCCGAGGTCACCGAGCTGATCCAGGGCTTCGCCATCGCCCGGACGCTCGAGACCACCGAGGCGGAACTGATGCAGACCGTGTTCCCGCATCCGACGCTGTCGGAGATGATGCACGAATCGACGCTCGCCGCCTTCGGCCGCGTCATCCATATCTGAGGGCATATCTGAGGGCCCGCGCGAACGCGCGAGGAGGCCATGGCCAAAGTTGAGAACATCAAGGGAGAGCGGGGCGAACGGTTGCCGAAGCCGGACTGGATCCGGGTCAAGGCGCCGACGTCGCCGGAATATTTCCAGACCCGCAAGCTGATGCGGGACCTCTCCCTCAACACCGTCTGCGAGGAAGCGGCCTGTCCCAATATCGGCCAGTGCTGGGCCAAGGGCCATGCCACGGTGATGATCCTGGGCGACACCTGCACCCGGGCCTGCGCGTTTTGCAACGTCAAGACCGGCAAGCCCAATGCGGTCGATCCGCTGGA
>JAHEKA010000024.1 GCA_024638585.1 Rhodospirillales bacterium | reverse complement strand
GTTTTCCAGATCGTTGTGCTTGCCCCCCGCGCACACACATTTCTGGGACGTGGCCGCGCGCGCATAGTCGCGCTTTTCCTGGCCGGTGAAGACGTTCTTGAACTGCACCATGCCGGCATTGGTGAACAACAGGGTCGGATCGTTGTGCGGCACGAGCGGGCTCGACGCCACGACCTCGTGTTCGTTGGCCCGGAAATAATCCAGGAAGGCCGCGCGCGTGTCGTTGGTGCTGGTCATGGTCCTGCTCTGTCACCCGCGGCCACCATAGCCGCCGTCATAAATCTGGTGATAGCGCCGGAAAAAGGCAATGCCGGCAACCGGCCCGCCGGGCTCCGTGTTTCGCTAGCCGGCACCCCCATTCCGAAGGCGCGGCCCTTGCTTTTACAGTGCGCCTGCGCCCCTGTCCAGACGGGCCCGGCGCAACGAACGATCCCCCGCGCGATTGTTCGCACGGGGGACCGGAAAGGCGGCCGGTGTGCCGACCGGGAATTTGGTTACGCGGGCTCAGGCCTCTCCGCCTGCGGCCTGGGGCGCTTCGCCGTCTTCACCTTCCCTCTCTTCCCCATCGCTCTGTGCAGGCTCGGCCAGCATGGCTTCGGATACCAGACCGGCATTGGCACGGATGGCCTGCTCCACGGTCGCGGCGATTTCCGGATTTTCGGCCAGGAACGACTTGGCGTTCTCCCGGCCCTGGCCGATGCGAGTCTCGCCGTAGGAGAACCAGGTGCCGGACTTTTCGATAATGCCGGCCTTGACGCCGAGATCCAATAGCTCCCCGGTCTTGGAGATTCCGGTGCCGTACATGATGTCGAATTCGACGGTCTTGAACGGCGGCGCCACCTTGTTCTTCACCACCTTGACCCGGGTCTGGTTGCCGACCACTTCGTCGCGGTCCTTGACGGCGCCGATGCGGCGGATGTCCAAACGCACCGAGGCATAAAACTTGAGCGCATTGCCGCCGGAGGTGGTCTCGGGATTGCCGAACATGACACCGATCTTCATGCGGATCTGATTGATGAAGATGACCATGCAGCGGGACTTGGAAATCGAAGAGGTCAGCTTGCGCAGCGCCTGGCTCATGAGGCGGGCCTGCAGGCCGACATGGGTGTCGCCCATCTCACCCTCCAACTCGGCCCGGGGCACCAGGGCGGCAACCGAATCGACCACCAGCACGTCGATGGCGCCGGAACGCACCAGGGTGTCGGCGATCTCAAGCGCCTGTTCGCCGGCGTCGGGCTGGGAAATCAACAGGTTCTCCACATCGACGCCGAGCTTCTTGGCATAGACGGGATCGAGCGCATGCTCGGCATCGACGAAGGCGCAGGCCCCGCCGTTCTTTTGCGCCTCGGCGATGACATGGAGCGAAAGCGTGGTCTTGCCAGAGCTTTCCGGCCCGTAAATCTCGACCACCCGGCCGCGGGGCAAGCCGCCGATGCCGAGCGCGATGTCGAGGCCCAGCGAGCCGGTGGAGATCGCCTCGATCTCATCCACGCCCGCTTGCTGGCCCAGCTTCATGATCGAGCCCTTGCCGAAGTTGCGCTCGATCTGGCCCAGCGCCGCCTCCAATGCCTTCTGCTTGTCCATGTTGTCCTTTTCCACGAGATGCAGCGCCGTCGCCATGAGAGTTCCTTCCTTATTTCACAGGGGGGGTGCGGATGCAACCGGCCTCGCCCCTCCGACCCATCATCTGAAGGCCAAACTGTACATGTTTTGTTCTCATTGGCAAGCGTTTTTGTAACTTACTGAATATATGAGAAAAAATGCAACGTTTTCCGGTTTTGTTCACACCGGAATGAACCGCAACCCGGAACATGAGGACGATGCGTGCGCCCTACCCTGCCATCACTTCCTTGACCTTGCCGGCGAGCTGTTCGAGGGAGAACGGCTTGGGCAGGAAGTGGATGTCGGTTTCGCGTTCGAGCTTTTCGCGGAACTCGTCCTCGGCGTAGCCGGAGATGAAGATCACCTTCATGCTGGGATAGCGCTTGCGCACCTCACGGACCAGGCCAGGCCCATCGAGCTCCGGCATCACCACGTCGGAGATGACGAGATCGATGGGGTTATCGGCGTCCTCCAGCACGGCGATCGCCGAGTCGCCGTTCTTGGCCTCCAGCACCTGATAGCCCTTGTTGCGCAACGCCCGGGCACCGAACAGGCGGACCGGGTCCTCGTCCTCCACCAGAAGCACGGTACCGACGCCAGAGGTGTCCCGGGCGGGTTCCGCCACGTCTTCCGCCGCGGAGGCCTGTTCCTGCAATTGTTCCTCCTCGGTCGGCTCATAGACCGGCAAATAGATCGTGAAGGTGGTGCCCTTCCCCTCCACCGAATCCACCTTCACGAAACCGCCGGTCTGGCTGACGATACCGTAGACCGTGGACAGGCCCAGGCCGGTCCCGGCGCCGACCTCCTTGGTGGAAAAGAACGGATCGAAGATGCGGTCGAGATGGGCCTTGGCGATCCCGGTCCCGGAATCGGCCACGGAGATCGAAACGTAGCGGCCGGGCGGCATCATGTCGGAGCCGAGCCGCTGCGCCCGGTCGATATCGGCGTTGGCCGTGGCAATGGTCAGCGTCCCGCCGCCCGCCTTCATGGCGTCGCGGGCGTTGACGGCGAGGTTGATGATGACCTGCTCGAACTGCACCTGGTCGACCTTGACCAGATTGAGGTCGCGTCCGTGAAGGACGTCGAGGGTAATGTTGACGCCGATCAGTCGGCTCAACAGGTTGGAAAGCTCGGCCAGAACGTCCGTGATGTTGATGACGGTGGGTTGCAGGGTCTGTTGACGCGAGAACGCGAGCAACTGGCGCACCAGGTTGGCGGCCCGGTTCGCGTTCTGTTTGATCTGCATGATATCGGCAAAGGTCTGCTCGCCGGGACGGTGACGTTGGAGGATCAGGTCGCAGAAGCCGATCATCACCGTCAACAGATTGTTGAAATCATGGGCGATGCCGCCGGCCAACTGCCCCACCGCCTGAAGCTTCTGGGACTGGGTGAATTGGGCCTCGAGCCGCCGGTGCTGGGTGGTATCCAAAAGATGCAAGATCAGCCCGGCGGGCGCGCCTTCGGCATCATGAAGGGGGGTGACGTGAAGCGCCCCCTCACCGTCCTCGATATCGGCAAGGCGCACGTTCAGGACCTCGCCGGAACCGTCGCCGGCCACCGCCTCCGCCAGCCACGCTTCAAGAGCCGGACGATCGTCTTCGACGACCAGATCCCGGATCGAACGGCCATCGACCTCCTCGCCCGCCGCCGCAACCCGACGAAAGGCGGCGTTGCATTCGCGCACCAACAGGTCGGTGTCTAGGATGGCGATGCCCGACGGCGCCCCGTCGAACAGGGTGTGAAAACGGTCCTCGGCATGGGCCAGCGCCGCGTCGATTTCCTGTTCGGCGCCGAGATCGCGCACGAGGGCATGGGACTTCAGGCTGGGCTGCCCCGCCTCTCCCGAGATGACCTGAAGGACCTCGGCCGGGAACGTGGAACCGTCGCGCCGGCGGAACGCCGTCTCGCCCCGGTTGCCAGACACGCCCGCGGGCAGCGCGGAATAGGGCTTCGAGGGATCGGCCACCCCGGTCCCCAGAAGGTCCGCCAGGTGATGTCGGCCATCGGTCAAGCGGGCAGCGGAGATGCCGACCAGTTCGGCAAAGGGACGGTTGACGAAATCGATCCTGCCCTCTGCATCGGCGGCATAGAACGCAACCTTGGCGTCGTCGAGAAAGCCGATGAGCCGCCGGCGCTCCTCCTCCGCATCAAACTCCATACGGCGACGCGCGGTGATGTCTTCGACACACCACATCACCCAACCCTTCAGCTCCCTGAAGGGCCGGACCTGAATCCTGAGCCATTTTATCGCGCCGTCCGGCCTGCGCATGCGGAAGACGCCGTCGGCCGCGCCGCCCGCCTCAGTGTTTTCCTTCAAACGGTTGAAGCGGGCCGCCGTATCATCGCCATCGAGGCGCTGGGCCAGCGCCGCCACCGCCTCGGCCTGACCGTCGCCAGCCAACTCCGCGAAGGGCGCATTGCACCAAATCAGGGCGCCACCGGCCCTGGTCACGGCCCGGGCACCCGGTTCGGCCTCGAGCGCCTGCATCAGGGCACGCTCGCGATCTCTCTGAAGACCCGTTCCCACCGCGCCCACGGCGATCAAGCAGGCGAGGATCAACGCCCAGATGCCGCCCCAAAGCGAAGCCCCCCATGAGCCGATGCCGACGAGCATAAGAAACCGGTCAAAGACGTCGGGCCGGGGCAGAGGCCCGCCCGGGCCGCTCCATGAGAGATAGGCCGCGAAAACGCATGCCGCCACCGCCATCCAGAGCAGTGCCCGGGACAGTGTCGCCCAAACCGTGGCGACGCTCTTTCCGGCTGCCTCCGGCGCGCCCGCGTTCTCGGCCATTATCGACCCGGATGGAAGGATGTGGTTGCAGACATGGGCCTAAAGATGCCTCACATCGGCGCCCGCGCCAACCGCAAAGCACACCGTCCGAAACGGTCGAGCGTCACGATCTCCTGGACGTGGGACGCAGCTGCATGACGTAGCCGATCACCTCGGCAACGGCACGGTAATGCTCTGTCGGGATTGGCTGGCCGACCTCGACGCCGCCATAAAGCGCCCGGGCCAAAGGCGGATTCTCGACCAGAGGCACGTCGTTCTCTTCCGCCACCTCGCGGATCCGCTTGGCGACGAGGTCGGCACCCTTGGCCACCACTTCCGGCGCATCCATCGAATCGTGCTCGTATTTCAGGGCCACTGCGAAATGGGTCGGGTTGGTGACCACCACGGTGGATTCAGGCACCGCCTGCATCATGCGTTGACGGGCGCGCTCCATGCGGATCTGGCGCAGCCTGGCCTTGACCATGGGGTCGCCGTCGGTCTGCTTCAACTCGTCCTTGATCTCCTGGCGGCTCATCCGCATCTGCTTGATGTGCTGCATCTTCTGATACAGCATGTCGAGCGCGGCAATCACGGTGACCACCGCGAGCACGGCGATCAGCATCTTCGATGCGGCCTTCCACAGCACCAGCATGAAGCTCCCGGTCTGCATCGAGGGCAATCGGTCAAGACCGTTGAATTCCGGCATGATCACCAGAGTGGCGACCGAGCCGACGATAGCGAGTTTGAGGATACCCTTGACGAACTCGACCAAGGAGCGGCTGGAAAACAACCGCTTGAAACCCTTGGAGGGGGAAATTTTCTCCAGCTTCGGCTTGATCGATTCCAGGGCAATCATCGGCATGTTCTGGACCAGGGATGAGAGCGCTGCCAGCAATGCCAGAAGGGCGAGCGGCATGAGCAGAATTGCCGCGACGTCAAGGAGGGTATCGGTGATCAGCACCCCGGCGCCGCGCCCCGACAGGGACGTGGTGTGTGAAAATGCGATAAGACGGCCGAGAACCCCTTTAAGGCTGCCAAGCATACCAGGGGCCATCATCACGACGATGATGGTACCGCCGAGGATCATGAACCAGTTGTTGACCTCGCGAGAGGTCGCCACCTGCCCCTTTTGACGACCGTCGTCGATCCGCTTTTGGGTCGGCTCCTCGGTTTTTTGTGACTGGTCTTGTTGGTCTTCCGCCATCCCGCCTCCGCCTATCCGCCCAGTGACGCCATGAACAGATCCCTGAATCGCCCCGCGAACCAGAGCAGCATCGCACTCACCGCGAAGGCGAAGGCGAGGAACCCAAGAAAAATTTGAACCGGCAGGGCGATAAAGAAGATCTGAACCTGGGGCATCAACCGTGCAAGCAGGCCGACGCCGAGATAGAACACCAGGCCGACCGCGATGAATGGGGCCGATAGCTGGATGCCCAACACGAAGGCATCCGCCACCAGCCGGGACATGACCTGGGACATGTCATCGATCTGCGGCACGGTGCCGGGAATCATTAGCCCATAGCTCATCACCATGGCTTCCAGCATCAGATGATGAAGGTCGGTCGCAAACACGAATAACAGCCCCGCGACGGAAAGGAACAAGGCAAACATCGCCGCCTGCTGGGCCGAGACCGGATCGAAGGTCAGCGCGTTGGCCAGACCAGACTGAAAGGACATCACCGTGCCGGCCACATGCAGGCTAGACATGATCACCCTGCCTATGGTGCCGAAGAAAATCCCGATCACAATCTCGCCGGTCAGCAAGACGAACAGAGTCAGGGGAGACTCCGGCATGGGCGGCAGGGAGGCCACGAGCGCCGGCGTGATCAGGAGGGTGACGGCGCCGGCCAACAGAAGCCGAAACCGGGGAGAAACGTACTGCTCGCCAAAGCCCGGCATCATCATCATCGCCGAACCCACACGAGCGAATACCAGAAAAAACGCGAAGATATCGGCGGGCAGGAGGTCCTGGAGCATTTATCCCCCGCCGGACACGATGCGCGCGGCCATCTGGTTGGTGAACACCGTGAGAGTGCTCAGCATGAAGGGGCCGAGCAGCAGCAGGGAGAGGAAAATCACCAGGATCTTCGGGATGAACGCCAGGGTCATTTCCTGGATCTGGGTAAGGGCCTGGATCAGAGAGATGGTCAGGCCCACGGTGAGGCCGATCAACATCACCGGCGCCCCCATCTTCAGGGTGACGATAATCGCCTCGCGGACGATTTCCAGAACGTCGCTCGGGCCCATCGGGATACCGGAGCCTGCCCTAAATGGGCATTCTGAGGATTTCTTGATAGGCCTGGATGACCTTGTCCCGAACCGCCACGACGGTCTGGACCGCGATATCCGCACTCGCCACCGCCATCACGACCTGGTTGAGATCGGCCTTGCCGGTCATGGCCTGAGTGGTCTGTTTCTCCGCCTCGGCGCCGGTCTTCAGCATCTGGTCGGCGACGTCGGACACCAGGGTCTCAAAGCTCTTGCCGGTTGCCCCGGTCCGGGCGTCCATGCCCGGGCTGACGGCGTTTCTGACGGCGTTGTTATAGGCGCTGACGGCACCGCTAATATTGACGGTCATGGGGTCCTCCCTTCAGACGGGCTCTAGACTCGCAGCAATTCGATGGTTTTCTGGAGCATCGACTTGGCCGCCTGGATTACCGTGAGGTTGGCCTCGAACGACCGCTGCGCTTCCTTCAGGTCCATCATCTCAATCATCGTCTTGACGTTCGGCACCTGCACATAGCCTTTTTCATCGGCGGCAGGATGACCAGGATCGTATTTCTTGTCGAATTCCGTCCGGTCCGCCCTGATGCGATCCACCTTTACCCGGTCGACGCCCAGCGCGCGGTCCAAGGTGTTCTTGAAGGTAATCACTTTGCGCCGGTAGGGGTCCATTCCGGGTTTATCGGGACGGGTGTCGGCATTGGCCAGGTTTTCCGCAACCACCCGCATGCGCGTCGATTGGGCCTGCATGCCGGCACTTGCCAATTTCATCGCCTTGAGAATATCCATACTGTTACGCCTCTAGGTCCTGCGACTGTATTCCCGCCAAGATCACGTTAGGTGCCGGGCCTGCCCAACGCCATCTTGATCATGGAAATGTGCTTCCGATACAGATTGACGGTCACCTGATGGTCCATCGCCGCCTTCGCCACCTTGGTCACCTGGTCCTCCAGGGTGACCGAATTCCCCGTCAGCGCCACCTCTGCATCCCGGTCCTCCACGACTTTGAAGACTTCGGGCGCGGGCTGACCGTCGCCCATGTGACTGACATGGGTGACGGCCATCCTCACGTTGCTTGGGGCGGAACCTTTCATCATTTCCTTGAAGGTCGGTTCCTTGACGTCCTGGGCGCGATAACCAGGGGTATTTGCGTTGGCGATATTGTGGGCGAGCACCTGCTGGCGCTTTCCCAACCACGACATACGCTGAGACATCAGTGAAAAAAGGGGCAGCTTGCCGAAATCCATCGCTTACCGCGTGACTCCGGTTGCGCCATCCTGGCGGGGTGGACTGGGATGGGCCTACATGGTCCCGATCCAAACCTAATGCGCCCTGTAAGACACCCGGGCTCTGGGCTTTCCGAAAAGATGTGCTAGTTTGTCCCCTGTGCTATTAAGGAAATGTAAAAAAACTGAGACAAATTTTATGCGTCTTCGACACAGCGCAGGCCCCTGCGCCCGGCCAGAGGCCGGAAGAGGTTCTAGGTAGGGACAAACATGCTTTATCTCACCCGCAAGATTGGCGAATCGGTCATCATCAACGACAATGTCGAGGTGACGGTGGTCGAAGTTCGCGGCAAATCCATCAAACTTGGCTTCACTTTTCCACCTGATATCAGTGTCTTACGGCGCGAGATTTACGAACGAATTCAGGAGGAAAATCGGGCCGCCGCCGCCAGCGTAGAAAGCGTCAGCGATATCCTGCCGCCGTCTTCGGCCGCACCGGAGTCAAAATCCGACTGACAAGCCCCGGGTCGCTGATCTGAAGCGCCCCGTATTAAACATTCCTTAAGCATACTCAACCAGACTCCGTGCGTGGCCCGCGCGCAGGAGGCGCGCATTTGCAGGAACGCGCAGGACGCGCGAATCGCAAAAGGAACTGCGCGTGAGCCCAAACGCCGATCATCAGGACAGCGACCCATCCGCCGGCAACACCGGCGCGGCGAGCGGCGAGGATTCGCCGAAGCGGCGCGAAGTGGCTGTTGCACTGCAGCATCAACCGGACGCAGAGCACCTCCCCACGGTCATCGCTTCCGGCGAAGGGGCGGTGGCCCGACAGATCCTTGAAATCGCCTTCGCACGCGGGATCAAGGTGCGCGAGGACGGCGATCTGGCTGAAGTCCTTGCTGCCATCGACGTCGATAGCGAAATCCCGCTGACCGCCCTGGCAGCAGTCGCCGAGATTTTGTCCTACGTCTACAGGGCGTCAGCCGACGAGACGCCGGGACCCCGGCCGCAGGATAACGGGTGAGCGCCGTCATGGAGCAGCTCGATACCCTACTTGAGGACATTGCCCGGGTGAGTGACGTCGTCGCCGCCGCGCGCGACCTGATCGACGACGGCCAGATCATCAATATCCAGCCTCTGGAAAACGAGGTCGGTGAACTTTGCACCCGCATGACCGGTCTTGATGCGGCAGCGGCCAAGAAAGTCCAGCCGGTCCTTCTTGGGCTCATGGAAGAACTCAACCGGCTTGCCGAAACCATGGGAGAACGCCACCGCGAGCTGACCGGGGCGCTCCGTTCCCTGTCCCAACACGGCAATGCCGCCAGCGCCTATACCTCACGCCCTACGGGCACGAAGTCCTCAACCTGATCTGAATTTCGCGCCCCCGGGACAAACCGGAGGGGCATAGGGGAAGAACCGAAGCGCCATGGACCTCGCCAATTACGTCCAGTTCATCCTGGCGCTGATATTTGTGCTCGCCCTTATCGGGTTGCTCGCCTGGGCCTACCGGCGGTTTGCCCTGGGCCAGAAATTACCGATGATGGCACCTCGGTCGGGCCGGCTCGACATCGTCGAATTCCGCAACATCGACGCCAAGCGGCGGCTGGTTCTGGTCCGGCGCGATGAGATGGAACATCTGATCCTTCTCGGCCCCAACTCGGAAACCGTCATCGAGACCGGAGTTGAGACACAATCCGCCGCCGCGGCCACCCCGCGGCTGGTGGGAGACAAGCCATGAAGATGCCCCGTCTGGCGCTCCGTCGCGACCGCCGGGGATGGTGGGTCCTGGCGGGGCTTTGTCTGATATTTGTTGCAGGCGCCGCGAACCCGGCCGGTGCCCAGGCGCTCAGTCTGGACCTCGGTGACGGCAGCGGTGCCTCCACCGGCCGAATCCTCCAGTTGATCGCAATGCTGACCGTGTTGTCGGTGGCGCCCGCCATCCTCATCATGGTCACCTCGTTTACCCGGATTGTCGTGGTGCTCTCCTTTTTGCGGTCCGCGCTAGGCACACAACAGACACCACCCAACATGGTATTGGTCAGCCTGGCGCTGTTCTTGACCGGTTTCATCATGGCGCCGGTTCTTGAGAAGTCCTACAACGACGGCATCGCCCCTCTGATCGCGGAAGAAATCCAGGGTTCCGAAGCGTTCGACAAGACCGTGGCGCCGGTCCGTGTGTTCATGTTGAGTCAGGTTCGAGAACAGGACCTCGGACTGTTCCTCAGGCTCGCTAAGATTGAACCGCCCGAGATTGCGGAACAGACTCCGCTGAAGGTTCTGGTGCCGGCGTTCATGATCAGCGAGTTGCGCCGGGCGTTCGAAATCGGTTTCCTGATCTTCCTGCCCTTCCTCATCATCGACATGGTCGTGGCATCGGTCCTGATGTCGATGGGCATGTTGATGCTGCCCCCTGTGATGATATCCCTGCCCTTCAAGCTGATCTTCTTCGTCCTGGTGGACGGCTGGTATCTGGTCGCAGGCAGCCTGGTCCAAAGCTTCGGTCAATGAAGCCGGCGCGTGCAGGATAGCCGAGGGAACGGGGCTGCGATCCTAGCCCTTGCCCGCCGGTGTCTTCTTGTCGGATGTCTTCGCCGCAGCCGGTGGCGGCAATAGCTTTTCGCGATAGGTCTTCATAAAGGTCTGAAAAAGATCGACCTCGGCCACTTTGCGCGAGATGACTTCGTAGTTGTTGGGCACCGGGCCGGACTGGCCGCTCACCAGGTTGAAGGCATCGCGATAGCGCCCCTTCGCCATCTCCGCCGCGAATTCCTTGCGTACCGCCTCCAACCGCCGCCCGTCGCCAGAGAGCGCCACTGAAATGGCAAGCGACAGCACGTAGCGCTGACGCATATCCTCGCTCTTGCCCTTCTTGCCTGCCGGGGTCAACCGAACCAGCGCCTGATAGGCATTGGCCGCTGGGCCCCAATTCTTGAGCCGCCAGTAGAGCTCCGCCCGCAGAAGTTCCGCATCGCGCGAGGTATCGCCCTTAAGAAGCTGCAGAGCCTCCTTGAAGCGCGCCACCTCGCCCAGGGCACGGGCCCTCAAATGGCGGCGCATGGCAGCTATTTTCGGCGCCAAGCCCGGCGGCAATTCACCGCTCAAGACCGACAGCGCAAGATCTGGCTTCCGATCCAAAAGGTAGACAAGCGCGAGTTGATTGGCAGCTTTCAGACGATCGGTGCCGGTCAATCTTTCATCCACCAGATGCTTGAGCAACCGGGCGGAGCGGTCCAGAAGATCCACCCCGACCAGGCGACGGGCAAGTTTGGCGATGAGGTCATTCCCGACCTTGCCCGAAGGGGTCAATTCACGGAATTCGTCATACAGCGCGAGGGACACCAGGGGCGCCATTTTGTCGGCCTTGCCGCCGACATATAATTTCACGAACGCCGCGCGCATGCGGTCGATAACGCGATCGGTTCCCGGATTCTTGGGGTAATGGCGCGCGGCGTCCCTGAGAGTGAGGAGCCCGTTCTTGAAATCGCCGGCATCCAGGTAGGCCCGACCCAGTCGCGTCAAGACGCGGAATTCCAGATCATCACCGCGCCAGGTGTAACGGAGTTTCTCCAATTCCTTGGTCGCTTCATTCAAGGTGATCTTGCGGTGCTTGAGCAACATTTCCGTACGTGCCAAGGCGGCATGGACCCTGAATTTGGGGTCCGGCCCTTCTATCGCCTTGGTCCAGGCCTCGACGGCACCTTCGGGGTCCAGTGTCAGAGCGAAAAGCTGCCCGTGCAGGAAATCCAGTTGGGGCTGCAAAGACGCCTCCGGCTTGAGGCTATTGAGCGTCTCCAAATGGTACTTGATCAGGGCAACGTCGCCGACATGCAGCGCCGTTTCCGCCGCCAGCAAGCCGAAGCGGATACGGAGCTCCCGCGGGTAGTACCTGATGATCTCTTCGGCCCGGGAAAACATCCGCGACGCTGCCGCCCAGTTCCCGTCGACCGCCTCCACGGCGCCGCGCCATAGGGAAATCTCACTATAGGGATCAAGGTTGGTATGAAACAGATCCCGTCGTGCCCGCTTCAGATTCCCGCGGAAGAAGTAGCTTGCGCCCCGCAAGGCCCGGAATACCGGATCGTTGACGAATTCCGGCTCATCAGCCTGGATCACCTGGAGAATGCCGGCGGCATCCGAGAACCGACCATTGGCGAAGTAAAGCTGGGCCAACCGCAATCTCGCGCGGCTCTGACTCGATGGGGAGGCTTTATAAGCGGCCTCCAAAAACTGGTGGCTGGCACGGGCAAAGGCAGCACCGCTGGGCTGATGCATTTTACCGATTTCGAACAGCCAACTCTGGCGCCCGGATCGGCCTCCGGGCCCCTGGGTCAGTGCTGGCCGCCCCACGCGTCCAGCCGTGTTGGTGCCGGAAAGGCTGAGCCCGCCCGGCGCCGTGATCTCAACCCCCTGGCCGAGCGACTTGAAGACCACCCCGTCCCGGAGGGCCCGGCCCACGATGCCTTGGGCGGTGGGGAGAAGCTTCACTTCGGCGAAGGTCCGGCCCAGGCCGATTCCCTTGCCCGGCTGCTTGACCGGAACCACCCAGATCAGGTCCCCGGCCTCCGGATCGCGGATCGCCGCCGCGGCACCCGCCTTATGCACCGTGAGGTGGAGACGACCGCCCGCAACCGGAGAAAAATGTGCCTCGACAGGAATTCCCGCGACCGGGGGCTCGATACCTTGGCCCAGTCTGACGACCCAGGTGTGGTCCTCCTTTTCGACCTTCGGCACGATGCCTCGCGGGAGGGCCATCCTGAAAATCGTATTGCCTGGCACCTTTCTGCCGGAGGGCTGGCCCAGGCGGCCAGCCCATGAAGGCCGACCTCGACGGCTTCGGCGCGTGCCCCGGCCTTTTTTGCTCTTGGTCTTTTCCCAGCCTTCAAAAGACATCCCCGACTGACGATCGAAGACCACCCAGAGATGCCCCCCGCGCAAGAAGACGGCAGCACCGACCGGGTCTTCCCAGTTGAAACGGAGAATGGCCTCCTGGGGTTGGAGCGATAGAGCCACCGGAATTCCAAACCGCGCCTTCGACCCAGAAGCCGCGGCAGCCACGTCAAGTTGACGCGGCATGGAAGGCTTTGCTCTCACCGGTGGTGCCGTCTTCCCAACCGACGCCCGGCGTCCTTGGGATATCGGGTTCCGGTCCACAGCCTTACGCGGCGGGGCGGTCGCCTTCAATGATTTAGGAGGCGCCTGGGCAGTGGCCTTGCCGGCAGCCTTAGCAACGGGCCCGGCAGACGCCTTGGCGGCAAGATCGGTCGGCGCGCCGGCCTTCGCCGGCGGTGCCGCTCCTGCCGGCAATGTGGCCGGATCCGCCGCTTTGCTCGGCATGGTCTTGGCCGGACCGGTGACTAAGGTCTTTTCCGTCAACTGCCCGGCATCGGGACCCGGCTTGCCCAGTGTGAGGGGCTC
>JAHEKA010000419.1 GCA_024638585.1 Rhodospirillales bacterium | reverse complement strand
AATAGGGAGCATGCTGGCCCCGTTAACCAACTTCCGTTAGACTTTCGCGCCACGCGGCGAGGGGTAGGATTTTGCCTATGGGGGTCATGGAAAACGCCGGGGACAATGACGAGGTCATCGTGGAATTTCACCGTGTCGGCAATGCCGTCAAGGTGTCCGCGGTGGATACCAAGACTTGGCTGGAAGTCTCGATTCTGGCACCCACAACCTGTTCCGAGCGTGAAATGACCGAAACGGTCCTGCGCAAGCTCGCCTATGTTCAAAACAAACGCGGCGGGACGGCGCGGTCGCCGTCAAGGCGTTGACCGGGGTCGTCGCCCCGATTGGTGTTGCTGACGGCGTTTGATGGAATACTTCCTTCAGCAGTTGATCAATGGCCTGACCCTGGGCGCGGTCTACGGACTGATCGCCATCGGCTACACCATGGTCTACGGCATCATCGGCATGATCAATTTTGCCCATGGCGAGATCTACATGATCGGTTCGTTCGTCGCGCTGATCTGTTTTTCGATCCTGGGCCTGGCCGGGGTGGCATCGGTGCCGCTGGCCATCCTTGTCGTGCTGTTGATCGCCATCCTGTTCACCGGCGCCTATGGCTGGGCGGTGGAACGGCTGGCTTACCGGCCGTTGCGCGGATCTTTCCGCCTGGCGCCGCTGATCTCGGCCATCGGCATGTCGATCTTCCTGCAGAATTATGTCCAGCTGCTGCAGGGCGCCCGGGTCAAGGCCATGGAGCCCCTGGTGACCGGCGGCGCGGTGTTGATGGAGAAGGGCGGGTTCCAGGTCACCATCAGCACCATGCAGATGGTGATCATGGCGTTGACCGTGGTGTTGATGACCGGTTTTTCCCTGCTGATCGCCCGGACCTCCCTGGGCCGGGCCCAGCGGGCGTGCGAGCAGGATCGTAAGATGGCGGCGCTGTCGGGCATCAACGTCGACCGCACGGTGTCTCTGACTTTCGTATTGGGCGCGGGCCTCGCCGCGGTGGCGGGCGTCATGACCACCTTGCACTACGGTGTGATCGATTTCTTCATCGGTTTCCTGGTCGGCCTCAAGGCCTTCACCGCCGCGGTGCTGGGCGGCATCGGGTCGCTGCCGGGCGCCATGCTGGGCGGCATTCTCATCGGCCTGGTGGAGGCCTTCTGGGCGGCTTATTTCTCGGCTGAATACAAGGACGTGGCGGCGTTTTCCATTCTCGTCCTTGTGCTGATCTTTCGCCCCACCGGCCTGCTTGGCCGGCCCGAGGTGGAGAAGGTCTGACCATGCCGGCAAACGCCAGGGGTGCCCGATGACCCGCGGTGCCGTCGATTGGGGGGCGATGATCAAGGAATCGGGCCTGGCGGCCCTCGTTGCCCTGGTTCTGGCTCTGCCCATGGCCGGCGCGCGGCTGTCCGACGGCGGCGGATTGGAGTTCCGACCCTGGTGGGTGGTCATCGCCGTCCTCGCGGTGTTTGCGGGGCGCCTTGGTATTGGCGTTTGGCGCGACCTGCGGGGCGGTGGAGACAGTGCAGCGGTGCCCTGGTTCGACCGTGCGGTCGCGCGCCTGACGCCGCATAAGACGCTTTTGTTGGCGGCGTTTTTCCTCGCCGTCGCCCTCCTGCCGCTGACGCCCTTCGCCGACCGCCGCACCGTCGACCTGACGACCCTGGTGATGATTTATGTGATGCTGGGCTGGGGGCTCAACATCGTGGTCGGCCTGGCCGGATTGCTCGACCTCGGTTACGTCGCGTTCTATGCGGTGGGCGCCTATTCCTACACGCTGCTCGCCATCCATTTCGATCTCGGATTTTGGACCTGCCTGCCCCTCGCCGGTGCCTTCGCCGCCCTGTTCGGGGTGTTGCTGGGATTTCCGGTGCTCCGCCTGCGCGGCGATTACCTCGCCATCGTGACGCTGGGCTTCGGTGAGATGATCCGCATCATCCTGATCAACTGGTCAAGCCTGACCGGGGGCTCGGAAGGCATCACGCAGATCCCGGCGCCGAGCTTCTTCGGCCTGCAGTTCACGCCCACCCCCGCGGCAGGGGAGGCCGGCTTTCACCAGTTCTTCGGCCTCACCTTCGCCGGCATCCATAAGCTCATCTTCCTCTATTACATCATCCTGGTGCTGGCCCTGATCACCCACCTGTTTTCCGAGCGCATCCGCCGCCTGCCCGTGGGCCGCGCCTGGGAGGCGTTGCGCGAGGATGAAATCGCGAGCCGGGCGCTCGGCCTCAACCCGGTCCTGATCAAATTGTCAGCCTTCGGCCTCGGTGCCATGTTCGCAGGGTTCGCCGGATCGTTCTTCGCAACCCGGCAGGGCTTCATCAATCCGTCATCCTTCACCTTCATCGAATCGGCCATTATTCTCGCTATCGTTGTCCTTGGCGGGATGGGCAGCCAGGTCGGCGTGATCTGCGCCGCGATCGTCCTGATCCTTCTGCCGGAACTGGCCCGCGACTTCGCGGAATTCCGCATGCTGCTGTTCGGCGGCGCCATGGTCCTGATCATGATCTGGCGCCCGCGCGGCCTGCTCGCCCATCGGGCGCCCAGCGTCCGTCTGGGCGTCCCTGCCTCGGGCACGGCGGGGGGAGGGGGGCCATGAGTCTTTCCGCTTCCGACACGGCCCCGGGGCGGAACCTGGCCGAGGCCGGGGACCGGCCTCCGGCGATGCTGACGGTCGAACATCTCAGCATGTATTTCGACGGCATCATTGCCGTCGACGACGTATCATTCAGCGCCGAGCGCGGCAAGATCACCGGCATCATCGGCCCCAACGGCGCCGGAAAAACCACCGTTTTCAACTGTATTACAGGCTTTTACCGGCCCAGCGTCGGGCGCATCGCCCTGAACCATGAGGGTGGCGAGTTCCTTCTTGAACGAATGGAAGGCTTCAGGATCGCGCGCGATGCCGGGGTCGCGCGCACCTTTCAGAATATTCGGCTGTTTCCGTCCATGACCGTGCTGGAGAACCTGCTGGTTGCCCAGCACACGAAGTTGATGCGCGCCTCCGCCTTTTCCATCGCCGGGCTTTTGGGGTTGAAACGGTTCCGGGACGCCGAGACCGCGGCGGTGGAGGTGGCCCGGGATTGGCTCGCGCGGCTCGATCTCATCGCTCTTGCCGATCGGGAGGCCGGCACATTGGCCCATGGCATCCAGCGGAAGATCGAGATTGCCCGCGCCATGTGTACCGAACCGAAGTTGCTTTGCCTGGATGAGCCGGCCGCTGGCCTCAACCCAAGGGAGAGCGAAGAACTCAATCGATTGTTGTTGGGGATCCGGGCCGATTACGGGACCGGGATTCTCCTGA
>JAHEKA010000418.1 GCA_024638585.1 Rhodospirillales bacterium | reverse complement strand
GATGTTCTCGGGCGGCCAGTCGGGGATCTCCATGCCCAGGTGCAACCCCATCTGGGCCAACACTTCCTTGATTTCATTGAGCGACTTGCGTCCGAAATTGGGCGTCCGCAGCATCTCCGCTTCGGTCTTCTGAACCAGATCGCCGATATAGATGATGTTGTCGTTCTTCAGACAGTTGGCGGAGCGGACCGACAGTTCCAGCTCTTCGACCTTGCGCAGCAGGTTCTTGTTGAAGGCGGGCTCCGCGGCGCTGGCCTCTTCGGCCACCGCTTGCGGCTCTTCGAAGTTGATGAACAGCTGCAACT
This sequence comes from Rhodospirillales bacterium, assembly GCA_024638585.1. GTDB lineage: Bacteria > Pseudomonadota > Alphaproteobacteria > SMXQ01 > SMXQ01 > SMXQ01. The sequence goes on along the minus strand of JAHEKA010000418.1, from coordinate 2,994 downwards.
GATCCTGCAGGATACGGGCGGCAAGGGCCACCGCGTCCTCTGGCGTGACCGTGCCGTTGGTCTCCACATCCAGGCCCAGCTTGTCGTAGTCGGTCACCTGGCCGACACGGCTGTTCTCCACCCGGTAGGCGACCTTGCGCACCGGCGAATACAGCGCATCCACCGGGATCAAGCCGATGGGTGCATCCTCGGGCCGGTTCTGGGCCGCCGGGACGTAGCCCTTGCCGGTGTCGATCATGAGTTCCATGGAGATCGACGCGCCCTTGTCCAGGGTGCAAATGACCAGGTCGGGATTGAGGATCTCGATCCCGCCCGGGCAGGTGATCTGACCCGCCGTGACCGAGCCCGGGCCCGACGCCTTGAGTTCCAGCCGACCGGCGCCCTCGTTGAGCGCCCGGATCGAGAGCTCCTTGACGTTGAGCACGATATCGGTCACGTCCTCGCGGACGCCCGGGATGGAGGAGAATTCATGGAGGATGCCGTCGATCTGGATCGACGTCACAGCTGCCCCCTGGAGCGACGACAGGAGCACCCGCCTGAGCGCGTTGCCAAGGGTCAGCCCGAAGCCCCGCTCCAAAGGCTCGGCAAACACCGTCGCGGTGCGTGCCGGCTCCGGTCCCGGTTCGACATTGAGCCGGTTGGGTTTGATTAATTCTGTCCAGTTTTTCTGAATCACGTATGTGTCCTCGTCCTTGCGCGCCTTGGCGCTTGCACCTCTTACATCCCGATGCCGGCCGACCTACGCCGCGTGGCCGTTACGGAATGCGTGGCCGTCCCCGGGGCCCGGGGACCGCTATTGCCGACAGGTCAAACCCGGCGGCGCTTGGGTGGGCGGCAACCGTTATGGGGAATCGATGTCACGTCGCGGATGGACGTGATGGTAAACCCAACGGCCTGTAGGGCGCGAAGGGCGGATTCCCGACCCGACCCCGGGCCCTTGACCTCAACCTCCAGGGTCTTCATGCCGTGTTCCATCGCCTTGCGCCCCGCTTCCTCGGCCGCGATCTGCGCGGCATAGGGCGTGGACTTCCGCGATCCCTTGAAACCCTGGGACCCCGCCGAAGACCAGGAGATCGCATTCCCCTGCGCGTCGGTGATGGTAATCATCGTGTTGTTGAAGGTCGCGTTCACATGAGCCACGCCGGAAGCGATGTTCTTGCGGTCGCGGCGCCGTGTGCGCGCTGGAGGTGTCGCCATTTCCCAATCCCAAATTTAAAAAAACGAACGGTTCAGGCCATCTTCTTTCCGGCGATGGGCCGTGCCTTGCCCTTGCGGGTGCGGGCATTCGTGTGGGTCCGCTGGCCCCGCACGGGAAGCCCCCTGCGGTGGCGCAGCCCGCGATAGCAACCAAGGTCCAAAAGACGCTTGATGTTCATCGCCACTTCGCGCCGGAGGTCGCCCTCCACCCGGTAATCGTTGTCGATGATCTCGCGGATGCGGATCACCTCGTCGTCGGTGAGCTGATGGACCCGCTGCGCGGTCTCGATCCCCGCCTTCTGACAAATTTGCTTCGCAAAGGCGGGACCGATGCCATGAATGTAGGTCAACCCAACCTCGACGCGCTTGTCGGTTGGTATATTGACGCCAGCAATACGTGCCAAGGTATTGACTCCCAAGCAATTATTTAGATTCAGGAATAGCCTGCCGGCCCTCGAAAAGGCCAGCGATTATAGAAAAACAGGGCGCCAAGTCAATAGCTTAGCCCCCTGTTTTGCATTTATTCAAAACCGCATCGATCTCCGCGGCCACTTGCTCGATACCGCCCATGCCGTCCACCGAACTCAAGGTGCCCCGGCCATCGTAATAGGGCAGCAACGGCGCCGTCTGGCGGTGATACGCCTCCAGCCTGGCTGCCACGGTTTCGGCGTTGTCATCGTCGCGCCGGATGAATTCTTTTCCGCCGCAGGAATCGCAGACGCCGGCCCGCTTGGTCGGCTTGTTGGTATCGTGGTACCCCGCACCGCAGGCGGCACAGGTGAAGCGCCCCGAAACCCGCGCCACCAGCGCGCCATCGTCAACCTTGAGTTCGATCACACAGTCCAGTTTGAGGTCGTTTTGCGCCAGCATCTCATCCAGCGCCTCTGCTTGCGGCACGGTCCGGGGAAACCCATCGAGGATGAAGCCGCCGGCGCAGTCGGGCCGTTGGATGCGCTCGGCAATCATTTCGACGATGATGTCGTCGGGAACCAGTTCGCCCCGGTCGATGATCCCCTTGACCTGGGAGCCGAGTTCGCTGCCTGACGCCACGGCGGCGCGCAGCATATCCCCGGTCGATAGCTGCTTGAGATTGTGCTTCTCTTCCAACCGCTGCGCCTGGGTTCCCTTGCCCGCACCAGGTGGGCCAAGAAGGATGAGGTTCACCGGCGCCGGCCTCTGAGCCTGGATTTCTTGATCAGCCCCTCGTACTGATGGGCCAACAAGTGGGATTGCACCTGGGCCACGGTGTCCATGGTGACGGTGACCACGATCAGCAGACTGGTCCCGCCGAAATAGAATGGGACCGCCATCTTCGAGATCAGAAACTCCGGCAGCAGGCTGATCAGCGCAAGGTAGCTGGCCCCCACCGTGGTCAGCCGAGTGAGCACGTAATCGAGATATTCCGCGGTGTTCTGGCCGGGCCGGATGCCCGGGATGAAGCCGCCATGCTTCTTGAGATTCTCCGCCGTGTCGGAAGGATTGAAGACCACCGCGGTATAGAAAAACGCGAAGAAAATGATCATCGACGCATAGAGGACATAGAAAAGCGGCTGGCCGCGGCCGAGATAGGCGGTAACGGTGTTCAGGAACTCCGGACCTTGACCGGCGCTGAACCCGGCGATGGTGACCGGCATCAACAGAAGTGCCGAGGCAAAGATCGGCGGGATCACGCCCGGGGTGTTGATCTTCAAGGGCAGGTGCGAGCTTTCCCCGCCATACATCTGGTTGCCCACCTGTCGTTTCGGATATTGCACGACGATTCGTCGTTGAGCACGCTCGATGAAGACGATGAAGGTA
>JAHEKA010000417.1 GCA_024638585.1 Rhodospirillales bacterium | reverse complement strand
GGCAAAACGCCTGACTGCGGTAAATCGCCCGCCTGAACAGGGGGGCGGCACTGGGGGGAGGCGGGGGCGGCGGTTCGTAGCCACCACCCGGCGGCGGCTCACTTGGCGGCGGCGGCCGATGGCCGGTGGGACAACCCGCCAGGACGAGGATGATCAGAAGCGCGAAGACGGAAAAGGCGCGCTGAACGATCCTTGACCGCGTGTTTCCATGTTCCATTTTACTCTCCCCCTTGATTCCGGCTGTGGGACTGTCACCACCTGCCGGCCCGCTCCGACGGTCCCCACGATAACGGTGACCAAAGGATATAGGGACAAGATGTAAAAGGTTTCTTGCCCCAGTGCAAATTCAGCCGGCGCCGGATCGGCGGCACTGGGCTCATGAGTTCCCGTCCTCACCCGCCTGCAAATCAGCGGCGGAGAATCCCGCGATGTCCTTGTATTGCTCTGAAAGCGCGCGCAGTTCGTCCTGGGAGATGTAGGCGTCCAAATCATCGAACGGCTGGTCGCCGACCAGTTCCTCCACCCGGATGTTGATGATGTCGGGCGGGTTGGCGCGGTTGGCCAGCACCACCTTGTTGGTCGCCGGCAGGCGCGTGTCCTGATAGGCGGCGAGCGCCGCGGGCGCATCGTCGTGGGCGACAAGGCAATCGGCCAGGGTCCTGGCATCGATCACCGCCTGGGCCGAGCCGTTGGACCCGCGCGGGTACATCGGATGGGCCGCGTCCCCCATCAACGCCACCCGGCCGAACACCCAGCTTTCCACCGGATCCCGGTCGACCATGGGATATTCGAGGATGGTCTCGGCGTTCTCGATCATCTCCGCCACGTCCAGCCAGTCGAACCGCCAATCGCGATAGATGTGGAAGAAGTCTTGCAGCCGTCCGGGCTTGTTCCAGTCGTTACGGGTGGGTCGGTCACCCTCGATCTCCGCGACCCAGTTGATCACTTGGGTCCCGTCGCGCTCCCGATCGTCGATGATCGGGTAGATCACCAGCTTGCCGGTCCGGATCGATCCGACCCGCATATAGCTGCGCCCGGAGAGGATCGGCGCCCTGCGGGTCACTCCCCGCCACGTATTGATGCCGCCAAAGGCGAGCACCTCATCGGGATAGAACTGGCTGCGGACGGCTGAATTGATGCCATCACAGGCGATCGCGAGATCCGCCCGCACGGAGCCCAACCGGGCATCGGAGCGGGGGTCCGTGAACCCGACCTCCACCCCGTCCGCATCCTGATCCACGTGGGTGCAGTGGTGCCCGGTGCGCACGGCATCGGGCCCCAGGCGGTCGCGCACGGCATCGAGCAACACGCGCTGCAAACGGCCCCTATGCAGACTGATCTCGGGGAAGGCGTTGCCGCCGTGGCGCCCGCGCGGCTCCTTGTAAATCAACTGACCGAAGCGATTGAAGAAGCAGCTGTCCAGGTTCTCGATACCGACCGCCGCCAACGCCTTGTCGACACCGAGAGCGGCATACTCGCGCATGGCATGGGGAAGCAGGGTGATGCCGACGCCGATCTCGTGGATCTCGGGCGCGCTTTCATAGACCCGGGCGGCAATGCCGCGCTGATGGAGATAAAGGGCAAAGGAGAGCCCGGCGATGCCGCCGCCGATGATCACGATGTTCATGACTTTCTGCTCCCCCAGTCCCGCTGCCTGCCACAGCCGATCGGCGCCCCCTCAGGCGTCGGGCCAGACCTCCTGGGCCGTTTCCACGACGAGGCGCAGCTTGGCGATCTCGTCGTCGACGGTAAGCTCGTTGCCGTCGACGGTGGAGGAAAACCCGCATTGGGGGCTCAGCGCCAATTGCTCCAGCGGCGCGAAATTGGCCGCCTCATCGATCCGCCGCCTGAGATCGTCCTTGCCCTCCAGTGCCGCATCTTTGGTGGTCACCAGGCCCAGCACAACGATCTTGCCCTTGGGCAGGAAACGGAGCGGCGCGAAATCGCCCGAGCGGTCGTCGTCGTATTCCATGAAGATGCCGTCCGCCTCGAGCTCGGTGAACAGCACCTCGGCAACCGGTTCGTAGCCGCCCTCGGCCACCCAGGCACTCTTGAAATTGCCCCGGCACATATGCACGCAGACGGCCATGTCGGGAGGCCGGTCGCGGATGATGTCGTTGATCAACCGGCAATAGAGCTTGGGCAACGCATCGGGATCGTGGCCGGCGGCGGTCGATTGCGCGCGCAGCTTGGGATCGCAGAGGTAGGCGAAATTGGTGTCGTCGAACTGGATATAGCGCGCCCCCAAGGTTGCCAGATCCATCACCTCCGCCCGGTAGACTTCGATCAGATCGGCGAAAAATTCCTCCATCTCCGGATAGGCGCCCTTGTCGATGGCCTCGCGCCCGCCCCGGAAATGCAGCATCGATGGGGACGGAATCGAGACTTTCGCCACCCGGTCGGTGGCCGATTTCAGGAAGGCGAAATCCCGGGTCTGGATGCCGTCGGGACGCGCCAGTTTCCGGGTCACGGCGAGGGAGGTGACATTGCGCTCCAGATCGCTCCCATCGGCGCGATGAAAGCTCGCCCGGATCTTGCTGTGGCCGAAATCGACGCCATCGATAGCGGTCAGGAAATCGCTCGACCAGTTGGTGCGCCGGAACTCCCCGTCGGTGATGCCCTTGAGACCGACATCCTCCTGCAGCTTCACCGCCTCGCGAATACATTCGTCCTCGATGGTGCGAAGGGCCTCCGCGGTGATGGCGCCGGCTTCCCGCTGTTCCCGCGCCTCCAAAAGGCGCTTGGGCCGGAGCAGACTGCCCACGTGATCGGCGCGGAAGGGCGGCCGGATTCTTTCGGGCATGGCAAAGGGGCTCCAGGTCTTGGTCTTGGGTGCTTGGGCCCAGTTACCGGACTAACCTGCCATGGCGGCTTGAGCCCGCCAAGAAAAACCGGGCTAACGTTCGCCGAAGGAGCCCTCGATGGACCGGTAGATCGGCAGCAGGAGGTAGGTCGAAAGGGTCTTGGATCCCGTCACCACATCGGCATTGGCGACCATGCCAGGCAGAATGGGACGGCGCACCCCACCGCGCCCCACATGGTCCTGGGTCAGCGCGATGGTCGCCTTGTAATAGGGCTCGCCGCGTTCGTCGGCAAAAGTGGACGCGGAGACCTTGGTGACCTTGCCGTCGATGGAGCCGAATCGCGCCACATGATAGGTGGTGAGCTTGACCTTGGCGTCCTGGCCCACCCGCACATAGCCGATATCGCGCGGGGAAATCTTGGCCTCGACCACCAGCTTGGCGCTTTCGGGCACGATTTCCAGCAACACGTCGCTTGGCCCGATCACGCTGCCGCGCGA
>JAHEKA010000416.1 GCA_024638585.1 Rhodospirillales bacterium | reverse complement strand
GCCAATTGCCCGCACCTCAAGGCCCGCCAGTACATGATCGACAACATGTATGTGGAAGAGGTCGAGGATCCCACCATCACCACAGGGCATTATGAAAGCCTGGTCGATTTCGCGGTGGCGCTGGGCCATGAACGGGACGCGGTCTACGCCTACAAGGGCGCGATCTATACCCGCATGGCCATGGCCTATTGGGAACGGGCGTCGCGCGCCTGGCCCTGGCTGGAGGCCTTTGCCGCGGTCTGCGGCCTGGAAGCGGCGCGCGGGCCGGCGGTGGGCAGGATCGGCCGGGTCAACAAGATGCGGCGCGCGACCTGGCTGCCGCTGGGTCTGCCTGATGAGTCCCTGCTCCACTGGTCGGCCGGCGAGGAGGCGGATTTTCACGAAGGCGGCCATGGCGACATGACGCTCAAGATCCTTGCCGAATATGCCGACACCGAAGAAAAGCAGGCCAGGGTGGCTGAGGTGATCGAGGAAACCACCCAGGTCCGCTGGTATCATTTCGACTGCATCGGCCGTGACGCGCTCAAGGCTTCGGGGATTTCCCTGGAAACCGCGGGCGCGGCCTGAGCCAGCGGACCGCGGAAGCAAGACAAATAAGGGAGCCAAGCAATGTATTCACGCGACGAATTCGAAGACCGCATGGCCGAGACCATCTGGGAGAACCGGTGGAAGAACCACACCGCTTACGAGACCTTCATCCAGAACCACATGTGCATCGAGGGCGCCAAGGTCTACGCCATGGAGCATGCGGTCTTCGCCAACCATTTCCCGCGCTGGTTCGGCTCCATGGTGGCCAATTGCCCGCACCTGAAGGCCCGCCAGTACATGATCGAAAACATGTATGTCGAAGAAGTGACCGATCCCGAGGTCGAGAACGGCCATTACGAGAGCCTGGTGGATTTCGGCGTTGCCCTCGGCCTCGACCGCGAGGAAATTTACGATTACAAGGGCCGGATCTACACGCGCCTGTGCCTGGCCTATTGGGACCGCGCGACCCGGGCCTGGCCCTGGACCGAAGGCTTCGCCGCCGTGGCCGGCCTGGAGGCGGCGCGCAGCCCGGACGTGCTCAAGCGCGGCAATTGCGTGCCCAACAACCGCTCGGTGTTCCGGCCCCTCGGCCTGCCGGAAGAGGCGTTGGCGCACTGGTCGGCGGCGGAACAGGCGGATTATTCGTCGGGCGGTCACGGCGACATGACCCTCAAGGTCCTGTCCGAATTCTGCACGACCGAGCCGGAACAGGAGCGCGTTCTCGAAGTCCTGACCGAGACCATGCAGGTGCGCTCCTATCATTTTGACTGCATCGGGCGAGATTCATTGAAGGCGGCGGGGGCACCGCTCGACGCCGTCGCCTGATGGCGGTGGGGAGGGAGACGGAAGATTGGCTTTTTCCCACCGTGAACACGCCAGGGCGGGTGGTTGTGCCCGGCTCTTGATATAGAATGGATGTTTCTTTGGGCGTCGCACCACCACCATCCTGGGGGCGGAACTGTCAGCGGCCGAATTAATAGGGGGAGAATTTCACCATGAGAAAACCTGCACGTAAGGCCGCGACGCCGAAAACGACCGTCATCGATAAGCCGGTGCGGCTGCGCAAGCGCAACCGGCCCGAATACGGTTCCGACGCGATGGCAGACACCCTCCAGGGATTGGGATTTCGCTATGTTTTCCTCAATCCGGGGGCGAGCTTCCGAGGGCTACACGATTCGATCGTGAACTACCTCGGCAACCGCAATCCGCAGATGGTCCTGTGCAATCACGAGGATGTTTGCGTCCACGCCGCCCAGGGGTATGCCAAGGCCAGCGGCGAACCGGCGCTTGCCATCCTCCATGACCTGGTCGGGCTGATGCACGGCACCATGGGGGTCTTTAACGCCTATTGCGACCGTCAGCCGGTGGTCGTACTGGGAGGCTCCGGTCCTCAGGACCCGAAGAAACGCCGCAGCATCGACTATCTCCATTCCGCCAATACCCAAGGCGAGTTGGTGCGGCCCTTCGTCAAATGGGATGACGAGGGGGTGACGCCCGAGGCGGTCTGCGAATCCATCGCCCGGGGGTTCAAGATCGCCAATACCGGGCCGAAGGGTCCGGTCTATATCTCGGTTGATGCAGGCGTTCAGGAAACCAAGCTTTCAGGATCGATCGAGATTCCCGACGCCTCCCTGGCCTGCAACCAGCCGCCGCCGCCGCCCGCCGCCAACTTGGAAGCTGTCGAACAGGCCGCGGCGATGTTGGTCCGCGCCCGCAATCCGGTGATCTCCGGCCAGCGCATCATGCACCGGCCCGAGGCTGCGGCACCGCTCAAACGCCTGGTGGAGCTGACCGGGGCGGCTTACGTGGATGACACCAACGGCAATTGCTTTCCCACCAAACATCCCCAGAACCTCTCCGGGATCCGCGGCGTGCTGGGCAAGGCAGACGTCGTGCTGGCGGTCGATTGTCCCGACGTCACGGCCCTGGTCAGCGGCTATGCGGCGCGGATGCGCGGCCATTTGGGCGGCACCGGCTCCGGCACCAAGATCATCGACTTGTCGCAGAATGAATACGTGACCCGGTCGTGGTCCCGGGTGACCGGCAAGGTGGCGCCGACCACCCTGCAGCTGCTGGCGGACCCGGTGGTCGGTATGGAACAGCTGATCGACGCGGTCCGCTCAGGCCTGCGCCGCAACAGCCGGGCCCGTAGCGCGGTCCAGGCCCGGCGCAAGCGCCATGCCCGCGCCCATGACGCCTTCATGAAAAAGCAGCAGGCCACCTTGAAGCAACGTTGGGATGAGGTGCCGATCTCACCCCACCGCTTCGCCCATGAGGTTTTCCAGGCGGTGCGGCGCAAGCCGTGGCTGCTGACCAATCGGGGCCACCGGGCGTGGCCGGTGGGAATCTGGCAGTTCCAGGGCTGCGGCGATTACCTCGGCCATTCCGGCGGCGGCGGTGTGGGCTATGGCCCGGGCGCCATGGTGGGGGGCGCGCTCGCGGCCCGCGACCAGGGCCGTTTCGCTGTGGGAATCATGGGCGACGGCGACTTCCAGATGAGCTCGGGCGCGCTGTGGACCGCGGTCCATATGAAGATTCCGCTGCTGTGCATCGTCAACAACAACACGTCCTGGTTCAACGACGAACAGCATCAGACCGAGGTCGCCAAGATGCGCAAGCGGCCGGTGGAGAATGCCTGGATCGGGACCACCACCCGGGGACCCGATTGCGATCTCGCGACCGTGGCCAAGGGCTGGGGCGCGTGGGGCGAAGGCCCGATCACCGACGGCGACCAATTGGCCGCGGCCTTGAAACGTGCGGTCAAGGAGGTTGAGGGCGGTG
>JAHEKA010000415.1 GCA_024638585.1 Rhodospirillales bacterium | reverse complement strand
CGCCGGAACTGGCGCCGACGATGATCTTCACCCGCTTGCCCTTATAGAAATCGGCGATGGGATCGGCCTGAGCCGCGCCGCTGAACAATATCGCTGCGGCGCCCAACGCCGCGAATGCCGTCTTGATGGTCATTGCATAAAATCTCCCTCAGTGTCCTCCGTGACTGGAGCGCGAACTCTTCTGGCTCGCACACCCAACTTGTCGAGAAACCTAGCAGAGCACACCTGCGCCGTCCATTGGCCCAAGGGCCCGGACCCGGAACAGCCTTAGCTATAGATGCCGCCCTTGCGCTGGTTCAACTCGATCTCAAACCCGTCGGGATCAACGATGTTCGCGACATAGGTGTTGGTCCCGCCCTCTGGCGCCGTCAGTTGCCGCGTGAAACGCACCCCTTCGGCCTCCAACTTGCCGCACAGCGCCTTGAGATCGGCCACGGCGATGGCGATGTGTCCGGCCCAGGGCTTGTCCGCGTCCCCGGTCCCCGCGATCAGCTCCAGCACCGGATGGGTGCCTTCCTCACCGTAACCGACATAGGAGATTTCGCGTCCGTCACCGCCCTGGCTGCGCCGCCGCACCACTTGCATGCCGAGAAGCCGGGTGTAGAAGTCGACCGCACGCTCCATGTCTGCAACCGGCAACATGGTATGGCGAAAGCGGAACTGAACGTCGCCTTCCTGACTTGATTCACTCATCTACCCCTCCCTTGGTTCATTCGATTCGAGACCAGATCCCAATACCCAGGTCAGCCTGTTTTCGCTCCAGTTCTTCTCGCCGCCCCGCTTGGGGTCGGCGGCGTTCCTGCGCTCGCTGAAGGCGGCGCGCCAGGTTGCGGACAAGGCCGGGACCCCAAGGGCGCGATCGAGATCATCGGGCCCCGCCCCCTTGTCGGCCCACAGGCGCGCGACCTCGGCTACGGTGACCCCGGCCGCATCCCGTTCCTCGCACTCGATCGCGTCCCCGGCTGCGATCTCACCTTCGTCCAGGACCCGGAAATAAAAGCCGAGCCGGCCCGCCGTGAAGAACCGTCGCGGCAGACCGGGATCGTCAAACTTCATGGCGAGCTTGTGACAGGGCGTGCGCGGCTCGGTCACCTGGAAGCGGACCGTGCCGATCCGGTAGACGTCACCGATGCAAACCTCGTCATCGGCCATTCCCGTCACCGTCAGATTTTCCCCGAACGCGCCCGGCGCAAGCGGCCCGGCGCCCAAATCCGCCTCCCAATGGGGATAATGGTCGTGGGAATAGACATAGACCGCCATGTCGGGTCCGCCATGGGTCTTGGGATTGCCCTGGCGGTCGCCTTCGATATTGAGACGGTCGACCCGGACCCGGCCCGCGACCGGTTCCTTGAAGATGGCGGTGGGATAGGTCCGGCTGCGGTAGGTCACCTCCCGGGGCAGCCCGACATTGACCGAAATGAGTTCCACGATTGTGCTCCTTCGCCTGGGCGTCCTCACCGGGGGCACGCTGGGACACATGGCCGGAGTAGCGCAAGACCCTCCGCCATGTTGAGGGGCCGCGTGCAGGCTGCGACATGGGCCCTGATCTGAGGTCCCGCGTCATTGGCCGCGATCCTCGCAACGATGCTGGCCATGGCACTCCCCTGCCCCGGCTCTGCCGCTACTAGAGACGGACGTCCCAATCCTCCGGAATCACGCCCGACTTGTATCCTTCGGTGGCATAGTAGTTCCACATCTTGCGCACGTGATGATCGCGGTCCTCATACTGGCCGACGCGGGCGAGCTCATCCGCCGTCAAAGGCACGATCTCGTCACCGAAGGAACGCGCCTCCTTCTGGGCCTTGAGATTGTCCTCGAAATGCAGCGTGTCGACGAGGATCGCCGGCGCGCTTTCGGATGCCAGCACCACACCATGGGCCCTGAGCAGCATGCCATGGGCGTCGCCCAGGCAATCGGCGAGCGCTTCGCCGTCGGCCTTGGTCTTGATATGGCCCACCTCGCGCATGATCGGCACCCCACCGGCCCAGCGCGATGCATGGAAATCCATGATCTCGACCTTGGCGCCCTTGGCCATGGTGATGGCGGCGGCGAGTTCCATGTGGTTGTGGATCACGGCGTCCACATCGGGACGGACGCGGTACACCTCGGTGTGGATCACCAACTCGCTGGGCGGCTTGTCATCGCCTTCCAGCACATTGCCGTCGAGGTCGACCAGCAGGATGCTGTCGGGCGTCACCTCGGCCCGGCTCTGGGTGCGGCTTTGGATGTAGATCTGATCGGTGCCCGGCACCCGGGCGGAGATGTGCCCGGAATAATGCAGGATCCCGGCCATGTTGAGCAGCCGGGTGCAGGCCGCCACCTGGGCGCGCAACGCCTGACCGGAATTGGAGAGATCTGGTGCGGTGTTCATGTCGGTCGTTCTCCCTCGCTGCGCGCCGCTCAAGGGGCGCGACCCGCCTCGACCGGTCACCCCGCCAAGACTGGAATTTCAAGACTTCCCTGGTTTTAGAGACTTCGCCCCCACCCCACAAGTCCCGCCTGGAGCGGGTGTGGTTAACCGCGGGTTTCGCCCCGGGTCATGAAGTAGGTCGCGGAAAAAATCACGGCGGCGCCGATCCACGTCCAGGTGCCGGTGGGTTCCTGGAAGATGAGAAACGCCATGCCCGCCGTAAAGGGCAGCCGCAGGAAACCGAAGGGCAGAATCAGCGTGGTCTCCGCATGGCGCAACCCGCGGATAAAGCAATACGGCGCCGCGGTGCCGAAGACGCCGATCAGAAACAAACCCGGAAGGTCGGCCCATCCCGGCCACACCCAGACCCACAGCGCGGGGATCAAGGAGAACACGGTCAGCATGGATTGGTAGTAGAAGGTTGTGGTGGACGCCGCATCGGTCCGGCCGAGCACCCGGGAATACACGCTGACGCCGGCATAGAGAAAGGCCGAGCCCAGCACCATCAACGACGCAACTCCCATGGGAATGGCCCCTGGCCGCAGAACGATCAACACACCGGCGAATCCCACCACGAGGGCGAGGATGCGGCGTGCGCCCGGGCGTTCACCCAGGATCAGCACAGCAAGGATGGCCGCCATCATCGGCTCGGTAAAATGCAGTGCGATGGCCTTGGACAGGGGCATCAGCGTCAGCGCCGTGAACCATAGCCACATGCCGATGAAATTGGCGATGTTGCGTTGCAGGTGCAGGCCGAAGCGCTGGGTCTTGAGGCTACCGAACCCGCGCCAGGAAAAGAACACGAGGAACAGGACGAAGCCGATGGCGTTGCGGAAGAAGACGATCTCGATCGGTGGCATCTGCTCCTGAGAGAGGAGCCGGACGCCGACGGGCACGAGGGAG
>JAHEKA010000414.1 GCA_024638585.1 Rhodospirillales bacterium | reverse complement strand
TTCGCGCCGAGGGCCTGCCCCCGGGCATCAAGATCCGGCTATCGGGTGCCGCGGACAACCTGACCCAGACCTGGAACCACCTGAAATTCGATCTCCTTGTCGCAGTCGTCATCGTCTTCCTTGTGATGGCGGTGATCATGGAGAGCTTCCTCTATCCGCTGATCATCATGCTGTCGGTGCCGTTAGCGACGGCCGGCGGCATGCTCGGCCTGTGGATTCTCAATACCGTGGTCCTGCCCGCCAACGACCGCCAGCCGCTCGACATGCTGACAATATTGGGATTCATCATTCTCATCGGCACCGTGGTGAACAACGCCATCCTGTTGGTCACCTATGCGGTGCAGAACGCCCGCAAGGGAATGGATCCGGAAGCGGCCATCCTGGATTCAACGCGAACCCGCATCCGGCCGATATTCATGTCCACCCTGACCACCGTGTTCGGCATGTTGCCCCTGGTGGTGGCGCCGGGCGCGGGATCCGAGCTGTACCGGGGCCTAGGTTCGGTGGTGGTCGGCGGACTTTCCCTTTCGGCGGTGTTGACCCTGTTGATCATTCCGCCTTTGCTCTCCCTGATGAGCTGGAAACTGCGCTCGGAAGCGACCAGTCAGGACGCTGAAGAGGCCGGAAAAGTGACGCCCCAACCGGCGGAGTAGCCAACGAACCCCAGGCCTTTTCCGCTCCCTGGTTTGCGCGAGAGTGGGGTTGGGCTAGACTGTCGTTCATGCCTAAGAGCACATCCAACGGCGTCGACATCTGGTACGAGGTCACCGGCGACGGCCCGGCCCTGGTGCTGGTTCACGCCAACCCTTTTGACCACGACCTGTGGCTCTATCAGGCGGCGCATTTCTCCACCTGGTTCACTGTGGTGAGCGTCGATATCCGGGGCTACGGGCGGTCGGCGAAGATCACGACGCCCTACACCGAAAAGGACATGTGCGACGATGTGTTGGGGGTGATGGGCGATCTCGGCATAGAGCGGGCCCTGCTGGGCGGCTGCTCCGTGGGGTCCGGCATCGCCATCCATCTCGGTCTCGATCACCCCGACAGATTCTCCGCCATCATCCTGGTGGGCGGCAATTCCGGAGTCTCCGACCGCTACATGCAGCGGGTCGAGGGCTACACGAAAGACCTCGAGGATTACCACATCAAGCACCTCAAACTTCTGGTGGCCGAAGACTTCCCGGAGACCAAGCTCGGCGCCTATCTCCTGAACCTATGGGTGGAACGCGAACCGCGCCTCAAGGGTGAAGCCATCGCCCAGGTGTTCCATGCCGGCAACGGGACCGACACCACCGATCGGCTGGACACCATGAAACCGCCCGTCCTGGTCATCAATGGAGAATACGATCATTCCCTGCCCGCGGGCCGGAAGACGGCGGAACTGGTGCCCGACGGCACCCACAAGGTGCTGCCCGGAACCGGCCATGCCTGCTGTATCGAGGATCCGGCGGGCTTCGATGCGCTGATGAAGGAGTTCCTCACGGCGCGCGGCCTGCTGCCGAACATATAGACGCCCAAAGCATAGATGCAAAAATGCCGGCGCCCATTGGGACGCCGGCATCGCTACGGGTTCAGCGCGCGGCCTTCCCGCGCATCGGGCTTATTCGAAGTACTCGCCTTCCTTGAACTTGAGCTCCATCTGGTTGTTGTCCGGATGCTCGCCCGGCATTGCGCCGCCTTCGATATTGAGGCGTTCGTCCCGTTGATCGCCGTCACCGGCAACGCAGCCGATCCGTAGCAGGACCAGGGGCTCCTCGGAGGTGGCGTGGAATTTGTAGTAGCAGCCCGCAGGCAGCAGGATACCGGCATTCTTGCCAACGTCGGTCTGTTCGTCGTTCGGTCCGTAAAACCGGGCGGAGCCCTGAAGGATGACAAACATGTGGTCTTCGTTGGTGTGGGCGTGCAGGCCGTTCTCGCCGCCCGATGCGTACACCTTCAACACGGTCCACATGTTATCGGTCTTGCACACCGGCAGATTGGTGCGTCCGCTCTCCAGCATCTGGGCGCGAAGCTTGAAAACGATCGGCTTGGTGGCGCTGCCGGTCAATTCCGGGAAGGTGCCCTTGAGCTTGAACTCGCCTAATTTGTCGGTGGTTTCAGGGATGATCTCGGCGACGGACATGGCGTTTTCCTGCTTGGATTCCGGTCACTTATTTTAATTCTAGCACAGCGCACAAACCGTGGCCGGCGCTCATTCCGAACCCATTTTCCCGGGCGAGAACGGTTCCGCGGGAAGCCGCCATTGGGTAAGCGGCCGGCCCTCCAACAGGGCGGAAACCTCGCGCAGCCAGAGCCGGCGGTGGAAGATCGGTCCCTCGTCACCGCGGGCAAGGTTCTCCCGCCCCCGCTCGGCGATGGTCCCCTGGCCCACCTGGGTGACGTAATCTTCGATGGTGAAGCTGGTATAGCCGCCCAGTTCGTCGTCAAGCTCCTCGAGCGTCATTTCCCCCGCAAGGACCGCCTCCGCCAGGTCCCAGCGGGTCTCGGCCTCGGCCTCCTGCTGTTCGCTGCGGCTGTTGGCATAGGCCGCGGCGGCGGCACCCTCAAGCGGTGTGTTGGTAACATCGAAAGTGGCATGGGAGGTGTCGTTGACCGGCACCGTCCAGACCAGCTTGGTATCCCACAGGTTGCTGTGTTCGAAGCCCTTGGCACGGGTCCTCTGGAACAGCATGCGCACGTTGGGCATGAACCAATGGGTGACGTTGGCAAGGCCCATGGCACGTTCGGCGGCCGCCTTGGCACCTTTTAGGACTTCCCCAAGAGACGTCTCGGCGTCGCCATTCCTGCCTTTCACCAGGCGCGTGCCCTTCCAGCCATATCCGGTTTCCTGCGCCGTTTCATGGTGCAGAATCAGGATGTCGTCGCGCCCCTTACGCTGGGCCGTGGCCCTGTGGACCCAATGACGGTGGCCGTGGTCGTTGTCGAACCGGTTCCAGAAGGTGCAGGGCAGCACCTCCACCGGATCCGCCACCAGAACCCCGGGACGATCGAGATCGGGATAGGTCTGGAATTCAGGCGGCGCGCCCTCTCCCATATAGGCGAAGATCAGGCCCCCATAGACGCGAGTCGGAAAGGTCGGCAACTGGATTCGGGCGGCAAAGGGCCGGTCCTCATTGGGTTGCTCCACGCACTGGCCGGTGCAGTCGAACTTCCAGCCGTGATAACGGCAGCGCAACGCATCGCCTTCGACCCAGCCAAGCGATAGCGGGGTGCCGCGATGCGGGCAGCGGTAGGCGACGAGATGCGGCGTGCCGCCCTCGGCCCGGTAAATGGTGAACTTCTCGCCCAGAATCTCAAGCGGCTTGGCACGACCGGGCGG
>JAHEKA010000413.1 GCA_024638585.1 Rhodospirillales bacterium | reverse complement strand
TTATTGCTCAGGAAGGCAGCGGCATCGACCTCGAAGAAGTAAGGCGCGAGCCCTTGCAGGCCAAGAACGGCAAAGGTGCGCTCAGGGTCTGGTTTGATGTCGTGGCGCAGCCCGGCCTGAACATCGAAGAAGTCGGAGATCAGCCGACTGTAGAGAAGCTGAATCTCGGCTTCCTCGAGCTTTCCACCGATTGGTTGCTCGCCTTCGGTCTTGAACCAGACCTTTTCCTTGTCACCGCCGAACCATCCCTGGGCATCCCAGACGAATTGGTCATCGCCGTCCTGGAAGCGGTACTCGAACTGCTCGACCTGAAGAAAGGCGTGGGTGGGCTCGGCCTTTTCGACGGCAAGGGCAGGTGTCGACGCCCAGCAAAGGGCCACGGCGATGGCGGCCAGGGAAGCGTGGAAACGCCCGCGTCGAAAAAATAGAGTTAGCATATTCGTCATCCCCTATCGCAGCTTCGCGGTTTCTTCTTCGACGATGACCTCGCGAAACATCCCTGTGGCCATGTGATAGATCAGGTGGCAGTGGAAGGCCCATTTGCCGGGGGCATCGACCTCCGTTTCGGTGTAGACCGTGGTCCCCGGTGCGATGCTCACCACGTGCTTGATGGGGTTCCACTTGCCCGAGCCCGTGTCGAGGATGGTCCACATGCCGTGAAGATGCATGGGGTGGCTCATCATGGTTTCATTGACGAACTTGAAGCGCACCCGCTCGCCAAGTTTCAGGCGGATGGGCTCGGCCTCGGAATATTTCTTGCCGTTGATCGACCAGAAATACCGTTCCATGTTGCCGGTCAGCCGCAGGGTGATCTCCCGCGTCGGCTTGCGCACGGGATAGAGCGGCTTTTGCGCCTTGAGATCCTTGTAGGAAAGAAATTTCCCGCCATTTGCCGCCTTGGGCAGGAGGCCGCTCCCAGGTGCATAGAAGGGATCCGGTTTGGCGCCGGCCATCTTCGAGTGATCCATCGCCCCCATGGCCCCGTGGTCCATCCCAGGCATGGCGGAATGATCCATACCTTTCATGGCGCCATGGTCCATGTCGCCATGGGCCATGCCCATGTCGGACATGGAGAGCAGGGGCCGCTTGCGTAGTGTTGGAACCGGGCCGGCCATGCCTTTGCGCGGCGCGAGCGTTGCCCGGGCGAAACCGGTCCGGCCCATGGATTCGGCGAAAACCGTATACGCCTTGTCCTCGGTTGGGCGCACGATGACGTCGTAGGTTTCGGCGACGGCGATGCGGAATTCGTCGACGCTGACCGGCAGCACGTTGTTTCCGTCGGCTTGAACGACGGTCATCTTCAATCCGGGAATGCGCACGTCGAAATAGGTCATCGCCGAAGCGTTGACGAATCTGAGCCGTACGCGTTCGCCGCTCTTGAACAGGGCCGTCCAGTTCTGATTTGGGTTCTGACCGTTGACGAGGAAGGTATAGCCGCTGACATCGGCGATATCGGTGGGGGTCATGCGCATTTCGCCCCACATTTTGCGGTCCTCGAACGCCGCTCCGAACCCCATCTTGGCAACGTCATCGAAGAAATCGGACAGGGTGCGTTGGCTGTAATTGTAGTAATCCGACATCTTCTTGAGGTTCGCGAGGACCCCTTCGGGCTTGGTGTCATGCCAATCGGACAGCACGACAACGTATTCGCGGTCGAAACGGAACGGTTCCCGCGCCTTCGGCTCGATCACGATGGCGCCGTAGACGCCGGCCTGTTCCTGCAAGCCCGAATGGCTGTGGTACCAGTAGGTGCCGCTTTGCTGGGCCGGAAATCGATAAGTGTGGGTCGTGCCCGGCTTGATTCCGGGAAAGCTGATGCCGGGAACGCCGTCCTGCTGAAACGGCAGAATCAGCCCATGCCAGTGAATCGACGTATCTACTTTGAGCTTGTTGGTCACGTTGATGGTCAGCTCTTCGCCTTCCTTGAAGCGAAGGACGGGGCCCGGAACGGTCCCATTGATGGCCATGGCGGGCCGGTCCTTGCCTGTGACGTTCAGGACCTTATCGCCAATTGAAAGATTGTAGGTTCCGGCCTCAGCGGCCGCCATCGCCGCCAGACCGATGAATGCCGCGAGCGCTGCGGATCGCAGCGCCTGCCATGAATGCTGTCGCATTGCTCTAATCCTCTCGCCGAAGGGCGGGCGGTCCCCCGGCAGCGCCGGGGGTATGCCCGGGCCCTATTTGATCTTGATAGTGCCCATCATGCCGGCCTCGTAATGACCCGGCACATTGCAGGCGAATTCGAGTTTGGCGTCGGTCGAAAACGTCCAGATAACCTCCCCGGACTTTCCGGGCTCCAAGAGGACGCTGTTCGGATCGTCGTGCTTCATGACGTGCCCGCCGCCCATGTCCATGTTCATCTTGTCGTGATGGATCTTGTCGATCCCGAGCGCGCCGTGCTCAACCATCATCGCCATTTCCTTCTGATGGGCGGCGTGCATGGCGGCGGTGCCGATGTTGAATTCGTGAACGATCTGGCCGTCGTTGCGGACCTTGAAGCGGATGGTCTCACCCTTCTTGACCGTGATCGTTTCCGGCGTGTAGCGGTTGTCGGACATCACCACGTCGATGGTCCGTGTGGCGTTAGCGGCCTTGCCCGGCTTGCCGATATCGGGCCCGTGGCCGTGGCCTCCGGCATGTTGACCGGCGGCATAGGCGCCCGCGGATAGGATCAAGGCCAAAGCGGCGGCGAGAGCCGACAGGTGAATCAATTTGGGTAAACTGCGCACTTGCATGGTCTGTGTCTCCGTGAATCGGATAAGAGAAAATGTCTGTGCTGCTGAATAAGGACCCTGCCGATGAGGTTCACCTGACGTATTTCACGTCACCGGAACCACGCCACCGCAAACGCGGTGAAATTCGCCACCGCATCGGTTGTCATTGGACAGCCGCGTGCGTTCCGGCCCGTCCTTGAAGGCCGGCCGTCTAGGTTTGCGGCAGAGTCGGATTAGGGCCTATTAGGCGCCGATTCGCGGGACGGGAGGGTCTTGCTTCGACAGGGCGGAATATAGGGCTTGCTCGTCGAGGAAGCCCCAGAGCAGCTGCTCTGCTAATCGAACTGTCGTCCGATGTTGGGTATCATCTGTGGTAACGGTAGGGGCGCAGGCGGATGGAGGACATGCCACCAGACCTTCGTGGGACTGGTGATTGTCATCTGTGCCGTGACCATCGCCGTGATGAGACATCGCGTTGCCGTCGTGATGCGCCCATGCGGAAACCGCCCCCAGACCGAACGGACCAAGGAAAAGTGCGCAAAGGACGGCGAATACAGCAACGCGAAACATTGAATCCCCTAGGAAATAACGATCCAAAACTCTTGGC
>JAHEKA010000023.1 GCA_024638585.1 Rhodospirillales bacterium | reverse complement strand
CGAGACCTTCGGCGGCATCGAGAACGTGACGGGATCGGAGTTCGACGACCTAATCTGGGGTGACGCTGGAGACAACACGCTCCGCGGCCGCGACGGGGACGATGACCTCCGTGGCTTCGGCGGCAACAACTTCGTCGATGGGGGCCTCGGCTCCGACACCATGGAGTTCACCTTCGCGCCCGCAGGCGTGACCATCAACCTGTCGTCCGGCACCGGCCTCAACGGTTTCGGTGGGATCGAGACCTTCGGCGGCATCGAGAACATCACGGGGTCCAACTTCAACGACCTGATCTGGGGCGACGGCGGGGATAATATCTTGCTGGGCCTTGTGGGTGACGACGAGATCCGGGGCTTCGGCGGCGACGACATCATGATCGGCCATGCCGGCAACGACCGCTTCGTCCTCGACGCCGGCAGCGGCGACGACCGCATCGACGACTTCACCGCCGGCCTTTCGGCCGAGGACGTGTTGGATTACTCCAGCCAGAGCCTCTTGTTCACCGACCTCGACATCGCCCAGGCCGGCGCCGACACCGTCATCACCAACCTGATCACCGGCGATACCGTGACGCTGGCCGGCATTACCGCCACAGACCTCAACCAGGGCACCGATTTTATCCTGTGACGCCGGACGCCTCGGTGCCGGCAGCCCCGGACGCCAGCACCTCGTCATAAAGGGCTCGATAGCGGCCTGCGATTGCGCCAAGCCCGTACTCCTGAGCCATCCGTTGGCGGCCCGCTTGGCCCAATTTCCGGCGGGCGGGCGCTTCCAGGGCCAGCAGTTCGGCCATGGCGGCGGCCAGGGCCTCCGGCTCGGCGGGCGGCACCACCCGGCCTTCTTGGCCGACGATCGTCCGCGCCTCGCCCACGTCGGTGGCCACCACGGGCACGGCACAACAGAGCGCCTCGCCCAGCGCATTGGAGAATCCTTCGCCGAACGCCGAAGACGACACCGCCAGGTCAAACGCCGCGGTGAGGCGCGGGACATCGCTGCGGACACCAAGCCGCCGCACCTGATCGCTCGTCAACCCAGACGCGGCGATCCTGCCACCAAGACCCGCATTGGTGTCTTCCGTCCCGTGGCCGCAGAGGACGAAGACCGCCTGGGGCCAGCGCCGAGCGACGATCCCGGCGGCGGCGAGAAAATTACCATGGTCCTTCTGCGGATCCAGCCGCGCCACCAGGCCCACCACCGGCCTGTCTTCGGCCACTCCGATCTCGGCCCGCACCGCGCGCCGGGCCTCGGGATCGGGGCGGAACACATCAAGATCGAAACCGTTGGGGATCACCACCATCTTGGTGGCGTCGTAGCCCATGGCGACATGATGATCGCGTGCCGATTGGGAGACACAGACGATGCGATCGGGAACGCGCCCCGAAAGCCGGGCCCCGGCACGCGCTACCAGGGCCGTGCGCCGCTTGCTCAGTCGCGGATCCAGGCCGGTCTGGCGCAACCCCCAGATTAGCGGGGGCCGGTGCCGGCCGCGGAGGGCCAAGGCCCCCATCAGGTTGGCATGATACATCCAGGTCTGGACGATATCGGGCCGGGCCTCATTGATCGCCGACCTCAGGCGCGGCAGCTTGAAAAACGCACCGAAGCCGGACGACATGGCGAGCGAGGTTAGGGGAACGCCGAGCGCGGCAATCGGTGCGGCCATGGGGCCAATGACGGACAGGTTGATCACCTCGCCTTCAGGGCCGCCAGCCTCCCGGAACCGCGTCAGCAGCTTGAGAAGCATGGTTTCCGCCCCGCCGACCCGAAGACCGGTTATCAGATGCACAACCTTCACGGTAACGGTTTCCCCTCCAGGCCAGCGGCAAGGCCCGCGGACGCGGCCAATCTTAATGCATGGTCAGGCCGGGGCAAGGACGGCCGCAATTACGGCTTGCTAAGGCGCACGAAGGCCGAGCGGGTCAGGAGGTCGTCGTCCTCGAGTGATCGGAAGGCGGGGTGAAGCGCGCCGTGCGGCAGGGGCAACCGGTCCCAGGCGCGCTTCTCCCCAATCTCGACGTCGAAACCGGCTCCATGGAAGGCATCGCACATCTCCGAGAGGCGGAGCCGATTGGTATAAAACCCCGAACGCCTGGCGAACCAGGGCGCCTCCCACAGTCCCGGTGAAAACCGGAGATTGTTCAACCCGCCGCCGAGATGGTCCCTGAAATCGATGGCATGAGTGGCAACCCCGCCGGGTTTGAGCAGGCGATAGAGCTCACGTCCAAGAGTGGTGAAATCCTCCCGTGGAACATGCTCAAGCACCGCCTGGGAGAACACCATGTCGCAGGCCCCATCGGGGATGCGGGCGAGGCTGGCGAGCCCCTGGTCGTGGTATTCCGCGCCGCAGGCCCGAAGCAAGCCCTCAAGGTCTTCGAACGCGAGATCGTCCGGCAAGGTACCAGGTGTCGTGCGCCGGCGTAATTCGGCGATCAGCCGGTCATAGACCGCCGGGTCCCGGGACACGTAGGAGCCTTGATCGATCAGCCAGCTTTGAGCCGCCCCATAGGCCCGGCCGATCACGGCACTGGCAAGCGAATCGCCCGGTCCCAGTTCGAGAAAGGAGAATCCGGGCCCGGGTGCGCCGGCTCCCTTATAATGGCGTTCGAAGACGGCGATCGCGTAGTCCGCTTCCAGCATTCCGCCCGGGGAAAACACCCCAAGCCGCTGCCAGGTCCCACCGGAGACAGGCAGCCTGGCAAGCACAAGCTTGGCGGCGATCTTCGCCCACCAAGGGACCATGGCCCGCAGTCTCGATGCCCTGTCCGCCACTGATCCGACCCGTCCCGAGACATTCCCACCATTGGCCACAAGCGGCGATCTTAGAGCATGTCAGGGGCCGGACAAGCTTTCGCGCCGTGCTTTCCGTTCCCGGTCCGATCCCGGCGCAGGCCCACAAAGGATTGGAAACGCCTGGAAATGGCTTCGCTTCCTCACGACGCCCCAGAGTCCGGGAAGACAAGGTCCCGCCGAGCCGCTATCTTAGAACCAGAGCGGCGCGGGGGAGGACGGCGGAGGTCCCTCGGCGCCGATACCGTGACCGACAAACACAAGTCGCGAGGTTGAATGTGACCAACGCCTGGGTCTCCCGCCGGGTGTCGTCCATCGCCATCTCCGCCATCAAGGAAATGGCGATGCGAAGCGCCCGCGTCGAAGGGGCCGCTTCACTGACATGGGGCGTGCCCACGTTCCGGACCCCCGCCCATATTCGCGAAAGCGTCGCCTGGGAAATGCAGCGCGATACGGAGATCGGCAAGTATTCCTTGCCGGACGGATTGCCCGAGCTGCGCGCCGCCATTGCCGAATCCCACGGCAAGACCGCCGGCCGCGCGATCGATCCCGACCGCGAGGTTATCGTCACCGCCGGCAACATTCAGGGCCTCAATACCCTGTTTCACGCCCTCCTGGACGACGGCGACGAGGTCGTCGTCACCGATCCCGGTTTCGCCTCCCATATCCAGCAGATCCAGCTGTGCGGGGGCGTGCCGGTCTATTGGACCATGAAAGAGGACGACGGGTGGTCCCTCGACCCAGACGCCCTTTCCGGGCTGGTGACGGATCGAACCAAGGCCGTCGTGCTGGTCTCGCCATCCAATCCGACCGGGCGCATTCTTCGGGAAGAAGCCCTGCGGCGTGCCGGCGAGATCGCTCGCGAACACGGACTCCTGATCCTGATCGACGATCCCTATTGCCATTTCATCTATGACGACGCCGCGCCTTTCTTCGACCTCGCCACGCTGCCGGAACTGGCCGGCCATGTCGCCTACCTCTTCACCTTCTCCAAGGCTCATGCCATGAGCGGTTGGCGCGTGGGCTACATGGTGATCCCGGAGGCCCTGAAGCACGAGGCGCTCAAGGTTCAGGACGCCACCATCATCTGCCCGCCCCGCATCTCCCAGGTGGCGGCATTGGCGGCCCTGACCAAACCCGCGATCCACCTGCCCGCCTTCCGCGAGACGCTGGCGCGGCGCAGGGCGTTGATCTCCGAGCGGCTCGATCGTGTCCCCCACGTATTTTCCTATTGTCCTCCGGAAGGCGCCTATTACATTTTCCCGCGAATCCTCGCTGACCACACTGATTCTCTCGAATTTGCCCTGACGCTGCTGGAGCACGCAAAAGTCACGGTGACCCCGGGCCGGGCGTTCGGCCCGGCCGGCGAACACCACGTGCGGATGGCGTTCTGCGTCGAGGACGACACCATCAACGCCGCCTTCGACCACATCGAGGCGTATTTCGGACGATGACTGGCGATGCTTGACCGTCTCCTTCGGATCAACCCCCGCAAGAGGGAGCGCATTCGCATCCGCCGCGGGCTCGATGTCGCGATTCCCGGGGCGCCACGCCAGACCGTCGGCGAACAAATATCGGCGGACACCTGCGGGCTGATGGTGGACGACTATCCCGATGTGCATCCGGCCATGGCCGTGGCAATCGGCGACCGGGTTGCCGCCGGGGAAACGCTGTTCACCGACCGCAGGCGCCCGGAAATCGCCTTCACTGCCCCGATCGCGGGGACGATAACGCAAATCATCTCCCGCAGCACGGCGAGGACCCAACAATGCGTGACCATCCAGCGTGACGGGATTGAAACTCGCGAGTTTACCCTGCCGGGGTCGGCCGCCGGGCGGGATGCGGTAGCGGCAACGCTTCTCGAGAGCGGGCTCTGGCCCGCATTCCGGACCCGGCCCTTCGGGCGCATTCCCGATCCCGGCGACACGCCCGAGGCCATCTTCGTCACCGCCATGTCGAGTGAGCCGCTCGCCGCCGATGCAGCGGTCGTGATCGCCGGATACGAGAGCGACTTTGCCACCGGCCTCGAATTGATCGCACGTTTGACCGACGGGCCGGTCCATGTCTGCCAGGCCCCGGGGCCAAAACTTGCAGAGAACGCAGTGGAATTCGCCGGGCCCCACCCCGCCGGCTTGCCCGGCACCCATATCCATTTCCTCCATCCGGCCGGCGCGAGCGAGGTGGTCTGGCACCTCGATTACCAGGACGTCATCTCCATGGGCCGGCTGATTCAGACCGGAACGCCCTGGATGGACCGGGTTATCTCCCTGGCCGGCCCGGGGGTGCGCAACCCTCAGCTCTGCCGCGTCGCCCTCGGCGCCAGTCTCGCAGACATCGCAGCGGGGCGGGTCGAAGACGGAGACATGCGCGTGATTTCGGGATCGGTTCTGTCGGGCCACACGGCACCTTTCCTTTCGCGCCATCACCTTCAGGTCTCTGTCCTTCCCGAAGCCTGGGACGCGCCGGGGACGGGCCCCTTCGCGCGCCCCGCCAGCACCGCGCTGGAAGGCGCGCCCGGACCGCTCATCCCCATCGCCGCCATGGACCGGGCAATGCCGCTCGATCTCTTGCCGGTGCCGCTATTGCGCGCGCTCAGCGTCGGCGACCGGGAAACCGCCGCACGGCTCGGATGCCTGGAACTGGTGGAAGAAGACCTGGCACTGCTGAGCTATCTTTGCCCCGGCCGCGGTGAATACGGGCCGATGCTGCGCGCAGTACTCGACGAAATCGCGGGAGAGAGCTGATGGCGCGCCTTCCCTTCAGGGCCAACCTATCCTTCCCGGTCACCGAAGCGGCACCTCACCTGCGCGGGTTCTGGAACACCGATCGCATCATCTGGGCCCAGATCGCGGCGCTGCTACCGCCGCTTGGGCTCGCGGCCGTCGGCGGCGGCCTTTCGCTTGCGGGCGTGCTTGGCGTGGCCCTGGTGACTGCCGCAGCCTGGCAGGGCGTCTTCGCCCGATGGCGCCGCCTGCCGTTTTGCGCAAGCGGGGCCGTCACCGCCCTGATTGTTGCCGTCATGGTGCCGGGCACGGCGCCGCTTTGGCAGATCGCGCTGGCGGTTTCCTTTGCCGTGGTGATCGGCGAACAGGTTTTCGGCGGCTATGGGCGCAATTTCGTCAACACCGCCGCCCTGGCGCTGGCGTTCCTGATGTTTTCCTTTCCGGACGGCGGTTACGACAAGGGGGGCATCATGGGTTGGGCGGTGGTGGCGCCGGGGGGGCTCGCCCTGATGGCGTTGGGCTTCGTCAATTGGCGCATCGTGGCCGCCGCATTGATCGGCGCCGGGGCCGTCCTGCTGGCCAAGGGCGGGATGCCCGCCACCGAACAGGTGCTGGCCGGCAGCTTCGCCTTCGCCGTGGTGTTCCTGGCCGGCGATCCGGTCTCCGCGCCTTCGACCAATGGCGGGCGCTGGATTTACGGCGCCGCCGTCGGCGCCATGGCCGCGCTGGGCGCGGCAAATGGATCCTTTTCGGCCCGCGCGGTCGTCTTCGCCTGCCTGATCGGCAGCATCTTTGCGCCCTTGGTCGACCAGGGGGCGATCTGGATCAATCACCGGCTCAGGAAGTGGCGCCATGGCCGGGCCTGATATGATTTCCTGGTGGCGGCGCTTCCGCGCCCTGCCGAAGGACAGCACCCCCAAGACGCTGGCCTTCGCACTGGCGGTCGCGCTGGGCGCGGCCATCGTCGTGTCCATCGCAACGGTGACGCTGCGGCCCCTCCAGAAAGCCAACCTGGAACGCGAACGCCAGGCGCGGATCGTTGCCATGGTGTCGCGTGCCATCGGAGATAGCGGACCGCTGACCGCCTATATGATCGATCTCAACTCAGGCCGCCTCACGCGGGACATCGATCCCGTCACCTTCGATGCCGAGGCCGCCGCAAAAAATCCGGCAACTTCCGTCGCCATCCCCCAGGCCGCCGATGTCGCGGGCCTAGGGCGGAGGGCCAAGCACGCACCGGTGTTCCTCCGCTTTGACGGGGACAAGCCTGTGCTCATCGTCCTGCCCGTCTACGGCAAGGGGTACCAATCGACGATTTGGGGCTATCTCGCGCTCAAGGGCGACGGCAACACGATCGCCGGTCTAAGCTTTTTCAAGCAGGGCGAGACACCCGGCCTCGGCGCGCGGATCATGGAGCCCGCCTGGCAGGCGCTGTGGCCGGGCAAACAGCTGGCCGACGACACCGGGACCCTGCGCGTCCAGGTCACCAAGGGCAGCGCCAAAGGGCCCTATGAGGTCGACGGCATCACCGGCGCGACCCGCACCGGCAACGGGGTCACCAACCTGCTCAGGTTCTGGCTCGGGGATCTGGGCTTCGGGCCCTTCCTCAAGCGCCTCAAATCGGGAGAGATTCGCCCATGAAGCGGACCCTCGGCACCCTCACCCATCCGGTCATCGGCGATAACCCCATCACCGTGCAGATCTTGGGCATCTGCTCGGCGCTTGCGGTCACCACCTCACTGGCCACCGCGCTGGTGATGTGTGCGGCGCTAACCGCGGTGCTCACGGTTGCGAGCGGCCTGATCAGCGCGCTCCGGCACCACATCCCCCAATCGATAAGGCTCATCGTCCAGATCACCATCATCGCGTCGCTGGTGATCGTGGTGGACGAGGTGCTGAAGGCCTATGCCTTCGAAATTTCCAAACGCCTGTCGGTATTCGTGGGGCTGATCATCACCAACTGCATCGTGCTGGGCCGCGCCGAAGCCTTCGCCATGCGCAATCCCGTGGGGCCCAGCCTGCTGGACGGGTTCGGCAACAGCATCGGCTACAGCCTGATCCTGATCGTCATCGGCACGATCCGGGAAGTGTTGGGGGCCGGCACCCTGCTCGGGTACTCGGTCCTGCCCACCGTCGCCCAAGGCGGCTGGTTCACGCCCCTCAAACTGATGCTGCTGGCGCCGAGCGCCTTCTTCCTGCTGGGGTTCCTGGTCTGGGCCGTGCGGGCCTGGCGCCGGGAACAGGTGGAGCAGCCGGAATTCAGGATCCGCCGACCGGCGGGTGGGGGTCGTCCATGACCGAAATCATCCTGCGCGCCGTCTTCGCGGAGAACCTCATCCTGTCGCTGTTCCTCGGCATGTGCACCTTTCTGGCCGTTTCCAACCGCATGGAGACGGCATTGGGACTGGGCATCGCCGTTATTGTCGTGCAGGGAATCACGGTGCCGCTCAACCACCTGATCCACGCCTATCTTTTGCTGGAAGGTGCGTGGGCCTGGGCCGGCCTGCCCAAGGTGGATTTGACCTACCTCAAGCTGATCAGCTTCATCGGCGTGATCGCCGCCATGGTGCAGATTTTGGAGATGGTGCTCGACCGCTTTTCGCCCCGTCTTTACCGGGCACTCGGCATCTTCCTGCCCCTGGTGACCGTCAACTGCGCCATCCTGGGCGGCAGCCTGTTCATGGTGGAGCGGCGCTACGATTTTGCCGATAGCGTCGCCTACGGGTTCGGCAGCGGCCTGGGCTGGGCACTGGCCATCACCGCCATGGCGGCGATCCGTGCACGCCTCAAATACAGCGATATTCCGGACGGCCTGCAGGGGCTGGGCGCCGCCTTCATGATCACGGGGCTGATGTCCTTGGGCTTCACCGCGTTTGCCGGGATCGCCGCACCATGAGCGAGATTGCCCTGGGCTCTGTCCTGTTCGCCGCCTTGGTGGTGGGCTTATCGGCCCTGGTGATGGCGGCCCGCTCTGTGCTTCTGCCGGCCAAGCAAGTGACGGTCACAGTCAACGAAAGCCGCGAGATTTCGGCACAGACCGGGGACAAACTTCTCGGCGTGCTGAGCGATGCGGGCATCTCCCTGCCGTCGTCTTGCGGCGGCGCGGGAACCTGCGGGTTGTGCCGGGTCGCCGTCATCGACGGCGCCCGCGAGCCCCTGCCCACCGAAGTCAACCGCCTGACCCGGCGGGAAGTGGCCGAAGGGTTGCGGCTCTCCTGCCAAGTGGTCCTGCGCGGTGACCTCGCGATCAGCGTGCCCGAGGAGCTGCTGGAGATTGCAGCGATCCAATGCCGGGTCCTGAGCAACCGGCCGCTGGCGCCGCTGATCAAGGAGCTCATCCTCGCCCCGCCCGAAGGCCAGGGGCTGGACATCCCCGCCGGAGCCTTCATCCTGATCACCGCACCGCCCTACCACGCCGATTTCTCCGCTTTCGACATCGCGCCGGCCCATGAAGCGCTGTGGGAACATCTGGGCCTGCGCGCGCTTTCCGCCGATAGCAACGCACCGGTCTCCCGCGCCTATTCCGTCGCCAACCGGCCGGCCGATGCCGACAGGATCGTTCTCAACATCCGCCTTGCCCTGCCGCCGCCGGGCACCAATGCGCCGCCTGGGATCGTGTCATCCTACCTGTTCGGGCTGAAGCCGGGCGATGAGCTAACCGTCTCCGGCCCCTATGGCAGTTTCCGGGCGCGGGAAACCGATAAGGAAATGGTGTTCATCGGCGGCGGTGTCGGCATGGCGCCTTTGCGCGCAATCATCTTCGACCAGTTGGAGCGGGTCCAAACGAAGCGCAAGATCACCTTCTGGTACGGGGCGCGCGGCCCGATCGAACTGTTCTACGCCGATGAATTCGATCAACTGCAGGCCGCGCACCCGAACTTCCATTGGACCGTCGCACTGTCCGATGCCAAGCCGGACGAGGGCTGGAGCGGCGCCACGGGCTTCATCCACGAAGTGGTGTTCGAGAGTTACCTCAAAGATCACCCGGCGCCGGAAGACTGCGAATATTACCTTTGCGGGCCGCCCCTGATGATCAAGGCGGTCTTCGCCATGTTGGACAACCTGGGGATCGAGCGGGACAATATCCTGTTCGACGATTTCGGAGGCTAGGCCATGGATCGACACCGCAGACGGATCCTGATGGGCGCAGCAGGCGCGGCCTGCCTTGCGGCGCTGCCAGCCTCAGCACGGGCCGGGCGGACCGTGACCCTGGGCGGGCGCGCCTTCGGCAGTTACTGGCGCCTGACACTCCCGCGCGGGATCGATCCGGGTCCGGCGCGCGCGGCGGTGCAGGACACCATCGCCAGAGTTGACCGAGCGCTTTCGCCCTTCCGGGCGGATTCAGAAATCTCGCGCTTCAACGCGTCGCGGGCGGGGGCCTGGACCGCGGTATCCGCCGCCACCGCACAGGTCATCGCCGAAGGGCTGAGGATTGCGCGGCTGACCCGCGGCGCCTTCGACCCCACGGTGGGCCCAGTTGTATCTCGCTATGGCTTTGGGCCCATATCAGGCGCGCCCGCTGGCTCTTATGATGGCATCCGCACCGGGGGCCATGCGATCGGAAAGATGGCCTCAACCTTGACCTTCGATCCCTGCGGCATCGCCAAGGGCTACGGCCTCGACGCCATTGGGGAAGGGCTTGCAGCGCGCGGCATAACGTCCTACCTGCTGGAGCTGGGCGGTGAGGTGCTGGCCCGGGGCCGCCATCCGTCGGGCCGGCCCTGGCGGGTCGCCATCGAACGCCCGGAACCCGGTAGACCCACGGCGCACCGCATCGTGCGGCTGGAGGGCCAGGCGCTGGCAACGTCAGGCGACTGGATCCAGGGTTACCGTTTGGGCGGCCGGCGGGTCAGCCACATCATCGACCCCCGCCGCCGTGAACCGGTCGCCAATGAGGTGGCATCGGTCTCGGTTATCGCCCCCCGGGCCATGACGGCGGACGCGCTCGCCACCGGCTTGATGGCGATGGGGCCGGAGAAAGGCCTCGCCCTTGCCGCGCGGCTGAACCTGTCGGTGCTCTACTTGCTGCGCCATGGCACGGGCTTAAAGGAAGCGGCGAGCCCCGGTTTCGCCCCCTATATAGTGGCGTGAGGAGAGGGATCGATGGCCGAATTTCTGCTCAGTCTGGTGATCATCGCTGCCGCATTGGCAGGGCTCGGCCTCGGACGGCTCTTTGGCCGCCCCGGGCTTCGGGGAAGTTGTGGCGGTTTGACGGGCGACCAATCCTGCGCCTGCAAGGACGCACATCAAGAGAAATCCGCACCGTGACCATGCCGCCACCATCGGAAAGCCCCAGGGTCGCCGAATACATGGCGAGACGCCCGATCACCTTGAGCCCGGGCATGGATATCCTGAAAGCCATGGGCATCTTGCTAGATGGCAAGATTTCCGCCGCCCCGGTGATCGACGACAAGGGCCGTCTGGTGGGCATTCTCTCCAAGAAGGATTGCCTCCGGGTCGCCTTTACGGCCAGCTATCACCACGAATGGGGCGGATCGGTCGCCGATTTCATGTCTTCTGAGGTCGAAACCATCGATGCCGGCGAAGACATCGTCACCGCGGCCAAGAAATTTCTCGATGGACCTTACCGGGTGTTTCCCGTAATGCGCGCGGGACGCCTCGCAGGCGTGATCAGCCGCCACGACATTCTCAAGGCGCTCAGGGAACAATGGTAGGCGCGAAGCGAGCTCAGGGCCGCTTCAAATTCTTCAGATCCAGCTCGACCTTCGTCCCAAGGCTTTCCAGACTGTCATAGAGCAGCTGCACCGCATAGGCCGGGTTATGGGCATAGGCGCCCGGATCCTTGGCGATGAACTGGAAGTTATAGGCCGCACGCACGAGACGCGGGGTCCAGGCTTTATAAGCGTTGGCCCGTACCGCCTCCCCGGGATCGACGGCCCCGTTGGCGTTCTTGTCGGTAAAGAAATAGGGATGATGGTGCGAATCATAGAGAATGGGGCTTTTCGCGATCTTCGCGGCGTAGGCCGTGATGGCTTTGCCGAGCGCCCCATGGAGGGTGGAGATTTCCTGGGCGATGCCTTCGGTCACATTGCCGTCGC
This sequence comes from Rhodospirillales bacterium, assembly GCA_024638585.1. Taxonomy (GTDB): domain Bacteria; phylum Pseudomonadota; class Alphaproteobacteria; order SMXQ01; family SMXQ01; genus SMXQ01. The sequence goes on along the minus strand of JAHEKA010000023.1, from coordinate 1,871 downwards.
CGTCGTAATCCACCCGTGAAAGGCGGATCTCCTTGAGAGGCTTGCCGGCATGGCAGGCAGCGCATTCCTCCACCTTCACGTTGAGCCGGTGGGGATCGTGGCACTGGGTGCAGGTGGCATGGGTCGGCGTATGCTGGAAACGGCCGTGATAGGTCTTGCCGGCATATTCATAGCCGCCCTTGGCGCCGGTGCCCCACAGGGTGGCGGCCGCTGCCCGGTAGTGGACATTGATGAATTTCAGCTTCTTAGAAATCGCGTCCGGAGCCAGGCTGGCGGTGGCCTTGTTGACGCTTGGCGTCGACTGGCGGCCCTGATGGCAGACCATGCAGCGGGCGCTGGACCCAAGGTTGCCGACCGTCAGGCCCGAAGGGAACATGACGCTTTGCAGCTTGCGCGCCTTTTCGGTGTGGCAGGTGACGCAATCGATCACCGAGCGGATGGGAGCGGGCTTGTCGACCTTGCCGGCCGCGCTGCCGTCACCGCCCAGAAAATCGACGAAGCCCGGACCCGAATGACACATGGCGCAACGGATGCGGACCTTGCCGTCCTTGTCCCAATGGGTGAAGGATTCCGATTTGACATTGGCATGGGGGGAGGCTTTCCAGGCATCCAGGAATGGGATCGCGGGCTGTTTATCCTGTGCCACCGCCGCAACACCGAACCCCAGACACACGACCAGCGCAAGCAAACCTGCCTTCAACATGGGGCCACCCCTCCGATTGAATTTAACCCCATATAATGTACGGCTTTTATTGGAGAATGAAAGGGGCGCGCCAAAAAAAATCGCGAGGGTCCCGAACGAATCTGGCCTTTCCAGGCCCTTACGTCGGAGGTTCAAGTAGCGCGCGGATCGCTTGCGCAACGGCCTCAGGCCCGCCGGTATTGGCGAAGCGGGACCAGGTGATGTCCCCGGTTTCAATATCCAGCTGCTGCGCGACGACCTCAGCGGTGGCATCCGATGCATCGCCGACGCGGGCCGTGACACGCCCGGCCATCACCTCGGCCGGCGCCTCCAGCCACACGCCTCGGAACGCCACCCCGGCGCGCGACGCGACCGCCTGGATGGCGGCTCGTTCCTCGGGTCTCGCGAACACGGCATCGGCGATGACCCACTGGCCCGCCTGCAGGGCGACCTCGGCCTCCGCCGCCAGCGCAGCATAGACCCGGGCGCTGGCTTCCGGGGTGTAGGAGTCTGGCGCCAGACGCGCCTCGGGCAGGACATGCGCGAGGCGTTTTCGGATCAAATCGCTGCGCAGATGCAAGGCACCGGGCGCGCGGCCGAGCCCCGGGGCCAATACCCGCGCCAGCGTCGTCTTGCCGCTGCCCGACAGGCCACCGACGGCCACCAGCTGGGCTTGTGGTGCGGGCGCGATGAAGTCCTTCGCCGCCGTCAGATAGCGGCGCGCCGCGGCTTCCGGACCGGCCCGTGCGGCGGCATCCGGTTCACCCCCAAGGGCAAGGGCATAGACCTTGGCACGCACCGATGCCCGCACCGCCAGCATCAGCGGCATCACCATGAGGGCGGCTGCATCGCCGGTGCGTCCGATGTACCGGCTGAGCGCCCGGTTGGCGAGGGCGGTCAGGCCGTGAAATTCGAGATCCATCAGAAGGAACGCGAAATCATAGAACACGTCGATGACGGAGATGGTTTCGGAGAACTCGATGCAATCGAACAACGTGGGGCGGCCTTGCCACAACACCACATTGCCGAGATGCAGATCACCATGGCACTGGCGCACGCAGCCCGCCGCGCGCCGGGCATCGAGATGGGCGCCATGGTCGGCCAACGCGTCCGTGAGGGCACATGTCAATGCCGCGACCTCCGCGGGATCGAGGGCGCCGGGTTGCGTCGCCATGTCGGCGGCGTTCTC
>JAHEKA010000412.1 GCA_024638585.1 Rhodospirillales bacterium | reverse complement strand
CGTCATGGTGGGGCCCGCCGGGTCGCCGGGCTTTTGCACCACGCCGTCGATGATGTCGAGCTCCCCCGCGGGCGTCTGCAGCAGCTCCGCCGCCATGTCGAGCGCCTTGGCGCGCAGCGTCTGCGCCGTCTGATAGACCGCGCCGCCGGTCAGCACCGTGGCGCGCGTCGCGTGCGCCCCGATGCCGTAGGGGATGCGGTCGGTCTGGCCGTGGATGACGCGGATCTTTCTGTAATCGACGCCCAAACCTTCGGCGCAGAGCTGGGCCATGGCGGTCTCGAACCCCTGGCCGAGCGACGCCCCGCCGGTGACCACTTCGATGCCGCCTTGTGCGTCGACCGAGACGATGGCGCCGTCCGACGGTCCGCGCCCGCCTTCCTCCAGGAACAGGCCGATGCCGGTGCCCACCATTTCACCCGCGGCCCGGCGCTCGGCCAACTCCTTCTGGACCCGGTCCCAGCCGAAGGCGTCGAGCGCCTTGTCCATCAGCAATTCGTATTTGCCTGAATCGAATTCCAGGTTGCCGACATGCGGTTCGTCGAAGGCCAAGACGTAGGGGAAGGCGTCTTCCGGAATCAGGTTGCGGCGGCGGACGGCGACGCGGTCGATCCCCAGTTCGGCGGCGATGGCGTCGATGAGCTGTTCGCGCACATAGGTGCTCTCGAACCGGCCCGGCGCGCGGTAGGTGGCGCACGGCGTCTTGTTGGTCAGGCGGAAATGGGCCACGGCCCGGAACGCCGGCACGTCGTAAAGGCCGGTCAGCATGCACATGGTGCGGTTGGCGACGTTGGAGCCGTGGGTGCGCACGTAGGCACCCTGATCGTGGAAGATCTCGTCATCCATGGCGAGGATACGGCCCGTCTCATCCACGGCCACGCGCGCGAGATGGCGCTGTTCGCGGCCCTGGTTGGCGCACATCAGGTGCTCCATCCGGTCCTCGATCCATTTGACCGGGCGGCCGAGGCGTTTGGCCGCGACCAGCACCAGCACGTCTTCCGGGTAGAGCTCGCCGCGGATGCCGAAGCCGCCGCCGACATGGCTTTCATGGACGTGGATCTGGTTGGGTTCCAACCCCAGCATGCCGACCAGGGTATCCTTATTCCGGTGCGGTACCTTGGCGGCGCCGTGCAGCTCCAAAACGTCCCGCGCGGCATCATAGAGACCGATGGCGCCCCTTGTCTCCATCGGCACGCCGGAATGGCGGCCGGTCAACAGGTCGAGGGCGATCACCTTGTGCGCCTTGGCGAAGGCGGCGTCCACGTCGCCGAAGGTGTGCGTCAGGAGGGCTGTTTCGGTGCCGAGGCCGGTATCGAATTCGCCGGGATCCTGGTCGGCCCGGGTGATGACGGGAAGCTCTTGGTAATCGACGTTGATCAGCTCCGCCGCGTCTTCCGCCAGGTAGGCGTCCTCGGCGAACACGGCGGCGACGGGATCGCCGACATAGCGCACCCGGCCCTTGGCCAGCACCGGCTGGCGATAGGGCTTGAGGATTTCCGATGCCCGGTCGGCGCGGAAATCGACGGGGCCGAGCTCGGCGATGTCGTCGGACGTCCAGACCGCGAAGACGCCGGGCAGGGCCTGGGCGGCGGACGTGTCGATCGATTTGATCAGCGCGTGGGCATGGGGGGCGCGCAGAATGCGCATGTGCAGCTGGTGGGGGAAGTTGATGTCCCCGGCATAGCGCCCCCGGCCGGTGACCAGCGGCGGGTCCTCCAGGCGTTCGACGGCGTGGCCAAGGACGCGGGTGTCTTTGCTCGCCATCAGCGCCCCCGCATCTCTTGGGCGGCGGCGCGCACCGCCTCCAGGATATTGGCGTAGCCGGTGCAGCGGCAAAGGTTGGCCGAAAGGGCCTCGGCCAGGGCGTCGTCGCCGATGTCGGGGTCTTTTTCCAGGATGCCCGCCGCCAGCACCAGGAAGCCCGGCGTGCAATAGCCGCATTGCAGGGCGTGGTGCTTCATGAAGCTCTCTTGCAGGGGGTGCAGATCGTCGCCGTCGGCCAGCCCCTCCACAGTGCGGATGGCCTTGCCTTGGGCCTGGACCGCGAACATCAGGCAGGAGCGCACCGGCTCAGCGTCGACCAACACCGTGCAGGTGCCGCAGATGCCGTGCTCGCAGCCGATATGGGTGCCGGTCAGGCCGCAGTCGTCGCGGATGGCATCGGCCAGGGTCCGCCTGGGCTCGACGCTGATCGCATGATCGCGGCCGTTGAGGTTCAATGTGATGTCCAACTTGGCGCTCATGCGACCGCCCTTTCGAGAGCGCGGCGGGTCAACGTGCCGGCGAGTTCGCGCCGGTAGACGGCATCGGTGGCGTGATCCTCCATCGGATCGAGGGCCCGGGCGACGGCGCGGGCGGCGTCCTCGAATGCGGGTGCGCCGGGGGCTTGACCGTCAAGCGCGGTCTCGGCTTCGGCGATGCGGCGCGGGCGGTCTTCCGCCCCGCCGATGCCGATCAGCGGATCAATGATCTTGCCGTCTTCGACGCGGTAGGCGACCAGCGCCATGGCCAGCGCGTAATCGCCTGACCGGCGGCTGAATTCGGCGAAACCCATGCGCGTGCCCTCGGCGGGCAGCGGCAGCCGCGCTTGGGTCAACAGTTCATCGTCATCCAGCGTCGTCGTCATGGCCCCCTCGATCAGCTGGGCGGCCGCGATCTCCCGGCTGCCCCGGATGCTGTGGGCGGTGACGGTGGCCCCCAGGGTGACGGCCAGCAACGCCCATTCCGAGGCCGGATCGGCCTGGGCCAGGCTGCCCGTGAAGGTGCCCCGCGCGCGGATCGGCGCGTGGCCGATATGGTGAACCATTTCGGCCATCAGCCGCCCCAAGGGACCATCGGTCACCGGCGTCTCAAAGGCGGCGTGGCGGGTGAGCGCGCCGATCACGAGCTGCCCGTCGGCCTCGATGATCCGGTCCAACGCCGCGATGGCGTTGATGTCCACCAGGTGGGGCGGCTGCGCCAGGCGAAAGGCCATGGTCGGCACCAGGCTCTGGCCGCCGGCCAGGACCCGGCCGCCGTCGGGCGCGACCTCGGCGAGGCAGGCCACGGCGTCGTCCACCGTCGTCGGCGCGTGATAGTCGAAGGCCGCCGGTTTCATGGGCGCGGCCGCCCGCGCCCGCGCATGAACCGGGGATGGTCTGGGAGGACGAATACGGAAAGCATGGAATCCCTGATGCGCCGGTGGTGATTATCGGAACCGAGCCCGGCCGGGCGAGGGAGATTCGACCGAACCTCCCGAGACCGATATCCGGTTCCTTGTCTTCGTTGGCGCCAATACTGCGCCAACCTGGCCGCCCCGCCAAGACCTTATACGCGCGTCTTTAGACCCCCGGG
>JAHEKA010000411.1 GCA_024638585.1 Rhodospirillales bacterium | reverse complement strand
GGGGAAACTGCCGGGGTTGTCGAAGATGAACTTGGGATCGTGGAACAGGTTGATCATCAGGCACAGGTTGTTGCCCGAGACCAGCCGCGCCACCTCGGTGCCCGACCCGTTGAAATGCCGATAACGCGCGTTGAGCGGCAGGGCGAAGATCGAATTGGGCCCCCATTCGAAGCTGTGAACACTCCCGTCCAACAGCTCGACGGTGGTCGACCCGTGACCGTCCAGCACGTAGACCACCTCTTCATACAGGTGCTTTTGTTCCGAGGTGCTGGCGCCGGGTGGGATGTCGATCACGAACATCGACATGAAATCGCCCCGCCCCTTGAGATGGACGAAGGCGCCGTCGGCATCGAGCCGGTCCCAGCGCGCGGTCTCCACCTTGCGCAGGTCGACCCCGAAATCTTCGATGATCGGCACGCCCTCCGCGTCCGCCCATAACAAGTAAGGGTCCATCAGGACGCGCTGATCGCGCATCATCTCCAGTGTCGGCTGGGCCAATTCCTTGTTCATCGCCTTAGAAACCCCATACAACTCATTCATTTAGATAGGTATTTTTAGTTCCAGATATCCTCCGGGACGGGTCACGACGTGACGGTCCAGACAGGGTGCCGGGCTCACTCCTCCAGGAATTTCAGCTTGCCCTTCCACTTGTTCCGCACCTCGTCGGCGTAGTCCCGCCCGACCATGTTGACGGCCGGGAACTCGTCCTTCCAATGATAGGGACGGACCGCGTAAACGATCATTCGGCTGGTGGTGATATCGCCCGATGCCCTCTTTTCCGGGCTCAGCGCCGGGTCGATATGGCCGGTGTAACAGCCGTCGATGATGTCGGTCTGGGTTTTCGGGTCCCAGCGCGTCGCCATGGCCCACATCACCTCCGCCGGATTGGTGATGTCGATATCTTCATCGACGACGATGACCATGCGGGTCATATAGGCCCCGGGACTGCAGCCGGCCGCGACCAGGCCGGCCATCTTGGCATGTCCGGCGTGAAGCTGCTTGACGGCGATCACGTCGATGAAGCGCGACCCGCCGCCGGCGAGCTTCCACACGCCTTCGATCCCGGGCACGCCGGCCGCCTCGATCGCATCCCAAAGGGCCGCGACCCGGGGGATCTTGACCTGGCGCCCCGGATAGTTGGGTTTGACCGGCGGCTGGCCCAGCAGGATCGCGTCATCGCGGTGATAGACGGTCTTGACCTTCAACACCGGCTCCGGCCGGTCGGCGGAGGCGTAATAGCCGGGCCATTCGCCGAACGGCCCCTCCGTGCGGGCGTCTTCTTCGGGCGGCGCCATATACCCTTCGAACACCATCTCGGACTCGGCTGGGATCGGCAGGCCGGTTTCCTTGCCCGCCACGACCCGGACCGGGCGACCGATGCGGCCGCCGGCGATGTCGTATTCGGACTGGCCGGGCCGCGCCGACTGCGCCGCGACGACGCCGAGGACCGGCGCCTGGCCCACCGAAACGCAGATCGGGCAATGCTCGCCCTTGGCCCAGTACTTGCGCCGGATGACGTCGCCGTGCTTGCCGGGCTCGATGAAGATGGACAGCGTCGTCTCGTCCTGGACCATCACCCGGTAGGTGCCGACATTGACCCAGTCGCTTTCCGGGTCCTTCATGATCACCATGCATTCGGTGCCGATGTAATTCCCCCCGTCGGCGCCGTGCCACTTTGCGGCGGGATATTTGAGGACGTCGACGTCGGCCCCTTCGACGATGTTGTCCATCACCGGGCCGGTGTTGACGAATTCCGGCGGGATCGGCTCGGACTTTTCCTTGGGCCGTTGGCGGTAGGCTTTGACCGCATCCAATGACAGATCGCCGACCAGGAACCGGGCCGTCCGCACGTTGGACAGGATGCGGAAAGCGGGATCGAACCCGGGGATGTCCTTGAACATCAGAACCGGCGGGTAGAGGTGCTCGTTGGACAGCTCGAACAGGGCGCCGATCTCTTCATCGACGCTCGCGCCCGGAACCTCGACCAGTTCACCTTCGGCCTCGGCCTCCTTCAGGAAAACGCGGAGGTCCGCCATCGCTTCGTTGCGGCGGGCGGCATCTATTTCTGGCGTGTCGGTCATGGGGCCTCCCCGGACACTGTTTCGATTCTTTCCATCAAGGATACAGGCTTTCGTGCTGCTTGCCCAAACCGCTCCGCGTCCCACGGGGCGCCGTCAACCGGCAGCCCCGTGGCACGGGTCCCGGTTCAGCTCGACTTCTTTTTCTTTTTCTTCTTTTTCGTGCGGCAGTATTTGGCCTTGGTGAATTTCGTGCACTTGACCGCCTTGCGCTTGAGCGAGGCATTGGTCAGTTCGAGGATATCCTTGGGCGTGGCCAATACGCTTCGCACTAATGCCTGGACCTCCAGCCCCGGAACCGCCCGGACCTCGACGTTGATCTTGTTCGCGGCGGTGAGGAAACCTGGATCCTTCATGGTGTCGTCGAACGCCTTTCTCAGCGCCGCGACGCGGTCGGCGGGGACGCCCCGATTGGTCAGAAGCGGCCGCCCGATCGCCGCCACCTGGCCCAGCAGGGTCAGGACCGCCTTCTGCTCCTTGGTCTTCGCAAGGTCGATGAAGCGCGGGACGTTGGGGAGATCGGGATGCTTGCGCAGGCTGTTCTGCACCAGCGGGATGACCTTCTTATTGTCGTACCAATCCTTCTTGCTGCCCTTGATATGGGACCAGGTGGCGCTGCCGCGGATGGCGACCTCTCCCCGTTCCAGCGCGAGATCGACCTGGGAGCCGCCCTTGTAGCCGATGACGATCTTGAACTTTGTTCCGAACAGGTGATTGGCAACCGCGGGATATAGGAAGTTGGCGCCGGTGGAACTGGTGGCACCGACGATGTACTGCTTGTCCCGGCCTTGAAGCAGGGAGGTGATGCCCGCATCGTGCCAGGCGATCATGGTGCTGACCGGCTGGATCGGCGTGCCGATATAGTGGAACTTGTCGGCGTCGTATTTCACCTTGCGCTGGCCAAGTGCCTGGGCGAGCGGCAGGGTCTGGGAGAACGCACCGAGGACCGAACCGTCCCTGGGGCCCGCGTTGTAGAGCCAGTTGGCGGCGACGCGGCTCGATGCGCCCGGCCGATTCTGGACGATGATCCTGGGCTTACCCGGAATATGGCCCGATAAGAAGCGCGCCAACATTCGCGCCGAGGTGTCGTAGCCGCCGCCCGGCGATGCGCCGACCATCATGCGGACCTTGGAATTCTTGTAGAAATCTGCCGCCGATTGGGCCGCGGCATCCCCCCCTCCAAGCGCCAACGCCAAAGGCAGCGCCAGGACCGACCAGTGCATTCCATAATTCTTGCCCATTTTATAGATCCTTCCCTGTTGTCTGGAT
>JAHEKA010000410.1 GCA_024638585.1 Rhodospirillales bacterium | reverse complement strand
TTCGGCGGAGGAAGCCCTGCAAATGGGCCTGGTTCACCAAGTGGTGCCGGTCGATGCCTTACGCGATACGGTGACCGACATCGCCGCGGCCATCGTCGACAACGCGCCCTTATCGGTGATTGCCGCCAAGGCGATGATCGACGAAATCATGAAGGACGCGGGCGACCGCGATATGGACCGGGTCCGGGCCGTGCGCAAGGCGTGCATCGAAAGCAACGATTTCCGGGAAGGACGGCGCGCGTTCAACGAAAAGCGTAAACCCCAATGGACCGGAACTTAGACCGCCCTCGATCCCCACGCATGGCGGGGTTGAGGCTCGATAAACCTATGTCCGCTGCTAGCCATCAACGGGCTTTCCGGGTTGGCTTCACATGAGTCTCACGCGCTGATCCAGCCGCAACGATCTTGTAGGATTGGTCTTTCTCACCCACCTTCCTTTCGGAGCCGACAGTGCCCACCATTCGCCCTATCGAAAACGAGGATTGGGATGCTGTTTGGTCAATCATCGAGCCCGTGTTTAGGGCGGGGGAGACCTATCCCTTTTCCCCAGAAATAACAAAGGATGAAGCGTTTCAAGCTTGGGTCGAGGCACCAACGGAGACCTATGTCGTGGTCGACGCCGACTCCCACATTCTCGGCACCTACTACCTGAAAGCCAATCAGCCCGGGCTTGGTGCCCATGTCTGCAACTGCGGGTACATCGTGGCAGAACGTTCCAGGGGCCAAGGTATCGCGTCACAGATGTGTGAACATTCTCAACGTGAGGCCCGGGCCCATGGTTTCCTTGCCATGCAGTTCAACCTTGTCGTCTCGACCAACGTGGGTGCTGTTCGCCTCTGGAAAGGACTTGGCTTCGAAATCGTGGGAACACTGCCAGGGGCCTTCCGACACCCGCGCCTAGGCCTCGTGGATGCCTATGTGATGTACAAGACGTTGGAGGATTAACCCGCGTACCCCGACTCAAGGGTTGGCATCACGTCCGCGTCCGCTTTGGGTCAAAAGCGCACACACGGCTTTCCAGGCGATTCAACATGTCAGCCATCTTCGCCTGAAACGCAGCCGGGCAGGCTTGGCCCGCAGCGGACCAGCCGACCGGGTGCGTCATCGGGGTGGCAATTCTGATTTCGCGTGGAACTTGCGATCGCCTAATTGGACGGTGTCGTGATTGGCAACCCGATCACGCCTTGACCACCTGTAAGGCCGGTTCCTGAGCCACCGACACCGGTCGGACTACCAATTCCGCCAAGTGTTCCACCGACGCCCGATAGCTGGCTGCCCATACCGCCTGTCTTGTAGGTCACGAAGGCGCCGATCGCTTCGGCCTTCTCCTCTTTCGTGCCTGTCCCCACGGCGATCAAGGATTCGGAAATCGGTTCCGCTGAATCTTCCTCGGAAGAGTCGGTGTCTTCGTCAAGCTTGTTGATATCCGGGAGCGACATCGCGCCCCGCTCAGAATCGAGCTCCTCGGCATTCAAAGCTTTCAGCTTCGTGAGTTGATCCGAGCTCTCCTGCGCAAACGCCGACGGCGATGCTCCGCCAATAATTACGGCAACGCCTAAAGTAATAATGAGCTTAATATTAACCATGATGACGGCCTCCTGCCGAAAAGTTGGATAAAATTACCATATAATTGTCGAGAATGAAAACCGCCTTGTGTCGTTCTGATGAGCGCGCCAATTTCTCATAATGCATCATGCGGCCAGCGAAACCCTCTCGTCGCGCCTTCCTTCCGTCTGGCACCCTCTCCCGCGGTAGGCATGAAATGGGCCGCCGCGTCAGATCGCTTATGTCCCCTTCGGGGTCAAAAACGGAGATTGGGTCAACAGGCTGTGAAGGTGGCTCGGCGGGGGCAAAACATATGCGCATCCGGCGCTCCCCGACACCGGTCCCAGGACAATGAAAAACAGGGGCGGCCCCATCCGGTGCCGCCCCCATATTCATAATTTATTTCAGAGGATTACATCAGCTTTTTAAACTGCTCCATGATATCGTCCGAGGCCCCCAGGATGTCCTTGTTGGTCTTCACCATCTCCTGCCATGAGGACGGAGCAATCGTCTTCCGGGCCTTTTTGGCCTCGCCCAGGAGCTTGGGATCCTTGAGGGCGCCGACGAAGGCGCTGCGCAGGATCTTGACCCGGTCGCTCGGCACGCCGGGGGCCGCATAGAAAGGCCGGCCCGCTTCCAGCGGGGCAACCAATAGGGCAGCCAAAGGCCGGTACTTTCCGGAAACGACATCGCGCAAGTCAGGAGTCCCTTTGGGAATCTCCGGATGGGGCGCGCCCAGCTTGCCGATGATGCGGAACTTTTCCTCTTTGATGGCGGTACGCATGGTCTCCATGCTGCCGGCCGTCATCTCCACTTCGCCACGGGCGACAGACAAGACCTTCTCACCGGTGGAACCGTAACCGGTGATGATCTTCATCGGGTAGCCGTCGAGCTTCAAGACCATGGAGCGCTGATAGGCACCACCGCCCGGCCCCGTGGTGCCGACCGCGATCTGACGGCCGCCGCGCTTGATATCCTTCAGCGACTTGAGTTTGGATTTTTCCGACACCAGGAACACGGCGGTGCTGGACGCGGTGCTGCCAAGCGGGATCAGGTTGTTGACGTCATAGAGCACGCCCTTGGTCTTGGTCCGCTGCACGACGGCGATGGCCCGGCTCAGGATGGCGATCTCAGACCCGTCGCGCTTGGCCCGGTTGTGCATGTAGTTGGCCGCGACGATCCCACCGGCACCCTTCATGTTGACCGGGATCGACCTGGGATTTCCGGGGATATGGCGGGGCATGTGGCGCGCCATCAGTCGACCGTAGAAATCATTGCCGCCCCCGGGGCTGGAGCGAATGATCACCTTGAGCGTCTTGCCTTTGTAAAAGCCGTCGGCGGCCAATGCCGGCGCCTGTGCAGCGCCCATCGCGATAACGCCAAGGCCCGCCAGAGAAGTGATCGTCAAATACGTATGGTTTCTGGGTTTCATAGGTCAGCCTCCCACCCAACAAGTGATTCTCGGTTGTCACTAGGCGCCAGCATGAGGGGTCGCCCTAGTCCTGTCAACGGCCCGACGCCGCGGATGCAGGCATTTGGTCGAAATGTCCGCAGCCGCCCAATATGGACAGGACCCACGCCCCCCTGTAGCCTTGCAAGGAACGAATGTCCGCGCCAACGAACATAAGGGAATTGAGGGAACGAATCATGGTCCAGCCCGCGCCGTCCACCGCCCTCAAGGGCCTCACCGTCCTCGACATGACCCAGGCCCGCGCCGGGCCCATCTGCGTGCGCCAACTCGCCGATTGGGGCGCCAATGTCATCAAGATCGAACGCCCCGGCAACCCGCCCGACTGGGCCGGGCG
>JAHEKA010000409.1 GCA_024638585.1 Rhodospirillales bacterium | reverse complement strand
CTCGGTGAGAAGCGAGAGGATCTGATGCAGCTTGACCGGATCCGGGGTGGTCAGGGTGCCCGGTTCGTGGAATCCCGGGCCGGTGACGCCGAGCGTTCCCAGGCAGCCGGCCGGGAGCTTCGCATGTGCCCAAAGCTGGCGCAGGAAAATGGCAACTGAGGTTTTGCCGTTGGTGCCGGTCACGGCGGCGATGATCTCGGGCTGCGCCGGATAGAAGCGCGCGGCGATCAGGGCCAGCCTGCGGGCGGGCTGATCGTCCTCGACGATGGGGATACCGGAAAATCCATCGGGCAGGGCGGTTCCGCGCGGGGCCAGGATCGATCCCGCGCCTCGGCGCAGTGCCTCGGCGATAAATTTGCGGCCGTCATTGCGTGTGCCGGGCAGGGCGGCGAACAGGTAACCCGGTTCGACCTGGCGCGAATCTGCGGTGAGGCCGGTCACCTCGACGTCCTTCAATGCCCCGCTTTGCGCCACCGCACCGTCCTCACCGTCGATCAGGTCAAAAAGACGCAAGATGCCGTCCCCGTCTTCCGCGGGCGGCCGTGGGAATCTTGATCTGAAGGGCGTTTTGGACAGCGTCGGAATCCTCGTCCATCGGTGCGATGCCCAACAGCGGGCCGGCCCGGCTGATAAAGCGGCTCACCACCGGGGCGGCGGTCCAGCCGCCGGTGGCATAGCCGAAAGTGCGTTTGTTGCCGCGCGGCTCGTCGATCACCGCCAGCACCACGTAGCGCGGCGCGGTCATCGGGAAGGCACCGACGAAGGACGAGACCAGCGCCTTTTCCCGGTATCCGCGCGTGCCGATTTTCTCGGCGCTGCCCGTCTTGCCGCCGACCAGGTAGCCCGGCGCATGGGCCTTGCGGCCGGTGCCGCCGGTCACCACCAGCCGGAGCAGCTTGCGCATGTGGCGCGAGGTGCGGGCCTTAAGGACCCGTGTCCCCTTGGGCGCCTCGCCCTTGAGCGTTTTCAGCACCGTCGCCGGGCGGCGGATGCCGCCGTTGACGACCGTGGACACTGCTTCGGCGATCTGCACCGGACTCACGGCAATGCCGTGGCCGTAGGAAATGGTGATCGTGTTGATCTCGCGCCAGGGCGAGGGCACCAGCGGCGCGCCGATCTCCGGCACTTCGATGCGGGCCGGACGCAGCAGGCCCAGGCGGCGGAGATATTCGCGCTGGCCCTTGGTGCCGAGCGCCATGGCCATCTTGGCGGTGCCGATATTGGAGGAATACATGAAGATTTCCGGCACGCTCAGCCAGCGGTTCTTGCCGTGGAAATCGGTGATGGTGAAGCGCGCGACCTTGATCGGTTTCGAGGCATCGAACCCGCCGCGCATTCCCACCGTTCCGGCGTCGAGCGCCATCGCCGTGGTGAAGATCTTGAAGGTGGACCCCATCTCATAAACACCCAGGGTCGCGCGGTTGAACCGCGCCTTATCGGGCGCGCGGTCCGGGGTGTTGGGGTCGAAATCGGGCAGCGAGACCATGGCGAGGGTCTCGCCGGTGGTGGTGTCCAGCACCACGCCGGTGCCGCCGAGCGCCCGGAAGCGCGATACCGCGGCCGCGAGCTCCTGGCGCAGGATATGCTGGATGCGGGAATCGACGGACAGCTTCAGGGGTTTGGAGCCCGCGGTGAGCGATTCGTTGAATTTCTTTTCCACCCCGGCCAGTCCCAGGCCGTCGGTTCCGGCGAATCCGAGCAGATGCGAAAACAGTTGTCCCTGGGGATAGACCCGGCGTTCTTCGCGCTGGAAATACAGGCCGGGAATGCCCTGGCGGTGGATCGCATAGTGCTGGCGCGGTGTCAGGTGCCGCTTGAGCCAGACGAAAGAGCGCTCCGAGGTCAGCTTGCTCAGCACCTCCGCGGGGCGCAGCTCGGGCAGGACCCGGCTGAGCCGCTCCGCCGCTTCCCGGGCATCGAGCACGTGGCGGGGATTGGCATAAAGCGAAGCGGTGTTGAGCGACGTTGCCAACACCACGCCGTTACGGTCGAGGATATCCGCGCGGCCCGCGGTAAAGGCGGGGCGGTCGGTGGCGACCGAGTAGGTGGGCTCGCCCGCCGGCTTCACCACGGTCACGTCGGCCAGGCGGAAGGCAATTGCCGAGAAGGCGACAGCGAACAGCGCCCCACCCACCAGAAGCCGATTGCGTCCGGTCTCCAGCGCCTGTTTGGCGGTGCCGTCCAAATGGGCGGTGGCGATCGGTTTCGGGGTCATGGTTGGGCCGCCTTCGACGGATCAGGCCCCGATTGGCTGGCCATGGTGTCGGGAGGATCGGGAAACGGAATGGTCTTGACGGTGCCGATCTGCTCCGCCCCCGCGGGGGCGAGCTTGGTGTGCCGCCGGGCCAGCGTCTCCAGCCGGTCCGGGCGGTTTAGATGGGCCCATTCCGCGGCCAGGACGTGAAGCTGTTCCTGCTCTTCCGTAATCGCCGCGTTCAGCCGCCTGAGGTCGTCCTCAAGCGCTTGAACCTTGTATTTGACGTGAAAGAGACCGAAGCCGACCGTGACGGCGAGAAAAATCCAGAAGAGCGTTACCCGCCCTCTCATGCTGCGCTCTCCAATGGAGCATCGGTGCGGATGGCGGCCCGCATGCGGGCCGAGCGCGCCCGCGGATTGCGGGTGATCTCCGCGGCGGATGGTTTCACCATGCCGCGGTGGAGCAGGGAGAAAGTGGGCGCGGCCTCTCGCGCAGTCCCCCGGGAGGATGGGGACGGCTGATGGCGCGAGGGCCGCGCCCTAGAACCGCAGCGGGCAGAGAAGAACGACTTAACGCTGCGGTCCTCAAGGGAATGAAAGGAGATGACGACGAGCCGCCCGCCGGGCTTGAGGAGTGCCTCGGCGGCGGCCAGCCCGCGGGATAGTTCCCCGAGCTCATCATTGACGTGAATGCGAAGCGCCTGAAAGGTGCGGGTCGCGGGATCGATCCGCGTCCTGCCCCGGCGCGCGCCCGCTCGGCCCGCCCGGCGGGTGACGGCCCGGCGCACGATATCGGCAAGCTGCTGGGTGGTTTCGATCGGGTCCTCGCCGCGCGCGGCGACGATGGCGCGGGCGATGGCGCGGGAGGCGCGCTCTTCGCCGTATTCATAGATGATGCGGGCGAGCTCCCGCTCGGGCAATGCGTTGACGGCGTCGGCCGCGCTCGGTCCATCGGCGCCCATGCGCATGTCGAGCGGCCCTTCCGCCTGAAAGGAAAAGCCGCGGGTGGGATCGTCCAACTGGTAGGACGACAGGCCCAAGTCCAGCACGATGCCGTCGACGGCAATGATGCCGTGGCCGTGCAGGATGGCGCTCATATCCCCGAAGCGGCCCTCCAGAACCGTCAGCCGGCCCTCGAAGTCTTGCGCCATGCGGGTGCCGCGGGCGACGGCCT
>JAHEKA010000022.1 GCA_024638585.1 Rhodospirillales bacterium | reverse complement strand
TGCGCCTGGTGCGCGAAGCCGACATCATGATCTACGATTCGACTTTCACGTCGGCGGAATTCAAGGCGCGGCGGGGCTGGGGCCATTCCACCTGGGAAGAAGGTGCGCGCCTCGCCGATCTTGCCGGGGTCAAGGTCTTTGTCGCTTTCCATCACGACCCCGGCCACGATGACGATGCCATGGATGTGATTGCCGGACAGTTGGAAAAACGCAGGGTCGGTTCCATCGTGGCGCGCGAAGGGATGGTCCTGGTCCCCTAAGCCCAATGCCGGGCGCGTGCCGGGACAGGCCGATGCCCGGGCAGGGAGTGTTAAATGGCTTTGCGAGACATGATTGCCGAGCATTTGCGCGCCGCGCGTACGGAGAACCTGCCCGAACGCATCCGCGATGCGGTAATCCGTCAGCAGGACCAGAGCGAAATCCTGATCGGCTGGGTCCAGCTTTCCGTCGTGCTGGTGTTTGCCGCGCTCTATCTGGTTTCGCCGGCGCCGGTCAACGCGGAGGTGATGTTCGATCCGGTGCCCTCTGTGCTGGGTGTCTACTTCGCGTTCACCATCCTGCGCCTGTTCCTGGCCCACCGCTACCGTCTGCCGGCACCGGTGCTGGCCTTGTCGGTGATCCTCGATATGACGCTCCTGATGGTGACGATCTGGAGCTTCCACATCAAATACATGCAGCCGCCGTCGTTCTACCTGAAGGCGCCGACGCTGCTGTACATCTTCATTTTCATCGCGCTGCGGGCGCTTCGTTTTCAAGCCAATTACGTGCTGTTGGCGGGCCTGACGGCGATCGTGGGTTGGCTCGCACTGGTGGCTTACGCGTCGCTCGAGGGCGGCTTGGTGACCCGGGACTATATCGATTACATGACCAGCAACACGATCCTGTTGGGGGCGGAGTTCGATAAGGTCATTTCCATCGCCTTGGTGACGCTGATCCTGGCCTTCGCCATCACCCGCGCCCGGGTCATGCTGATCGGTGCGGTGGTCAAGGAGACCGAGGCGCGGGAACTGTCGCGCTTCTTCGATGCCGACGTCGCGCGTCAGATTGCCGACGCCGAAACCGAGATCGAAGCGGGCCAAGGGGTGATCCGTGACGGCGCCGTGGTGATGGTGGACATACGCGGCTTCACCATCCTTGCGGGGAACCTTTCCGCCCGCGACCTGATGCAGGTGCTGGGCGAATACCAGGCCTGCATCGTTCCCACCATCCAAGACGCCGGCGGCAATATTGATAAGTTCATGGGCGACGGAATCATGGCGACGTTCGGCGCGACCAAGCCTTCCGAGACCGCCGCCGCCGATGCCCTGCGCGCGGTCGACGCGATCAGCGAGGAGGCCGGGCGTTGGGCCAGGGACCGAGCGGCCCAGGGGCAGGACCCGATTGCCATCGGGGCCAGCGTCGCCGCGGGACCACTCCTGTTCGGCGCAGTGGGAGATGAATCCCGGCTTGAATATACCGTCATCGGCGATGCCGTGAACGTGGCGGCCAAGCTCGAGAAACAGAATAAGGTGGAGGGCTCGGCTGCCATCACCAATCTTGCGACCTATGAATTGGCCAAGGAGCAGGGCTATCGGCCCGCGCCCGGTCACGAGATCTTGCGCGATCGGCGGCTCGAGGGGGTCGAGGAGCCTCAGGACCTGGTGGTGCTGGCGCGGGCATCGCTGCGTACCGACCAGGCGGAAGCGTTGCCGCCGGCCTAGGTCGCCGCCCGGCCTTTTTCCGCATCCTGCCGATCCAGCCAATGGGCCAGGCCGACCATGGTTTGTTGCGGATGGACCACGAGATAAGTGGGGATGCGGGCGAGCCAGCCATGGAAGCGGCCCTTGGCGGTGAACCGGCGCCGAAAGGCCCTGCGGTCGAACATCGGGCCGAGCCGAGGGATCACCCCGGCACCAAGGTAGACGCCGCCCCTGGCCCCGTAGGCCAGGGCCAGATCGCCGGCAAAACTGCCTGCAAGGGAGCAGAAAATCTCCACCGTCTCGACTGCCAGAGGATCCTCCCGGCTTCGCGCCCGCCGGGTGATGACTGCGACCCCGAACGCCTCTGGATCAAATGGGGGCGCGCCGTCTAGGACGGCGAGTGCCTCGTAGACGTAGCGCAGTCCGGGGCCGGAGACGACGCGTTCGGCCGAGACGTGCCCGAAGCGTTCGGCCAGCACGGCGATCACCGATGCCTCGCGCGCGTTTCCGGCGGCGAGGCTCATGTGCCCCGCTTCGGTGGCCAGCACGAAATCCACCTCGGGCAAATAGCAGCCGGCGCCGAGCCCCGTGCCGGGGCCCAAGGTCACCTGTGGGGCGCCTGTTACGGGCCGGCCTTGGCCGAATTTTTCGATGTCCTTGGGACCGAAGGCCGGAAGGGCCCAGGCCAGGGCCTCGAAATCGTTGAGCACGGCGAGATCCACGATCCCGGTCTCACGCCGTAAATCCCGGATGGAAAATCGCCAAGGCGCGTTGGTGAAGGCGACGGAATCCCCTTGGATTGGCCCGGCCACGGCAACGGCGCCGGCGGTGGGCAGGCGACCGCGGGCCTTGAGGCGAAGGTAGGCGGCGATGGCCTGGGCCGGTCCGCCATATTCTTTGGTCCGCAGCACGTGAGCCCCATAGGCCGGCTTGCCCGGGCGGGCGAGGGCGAAGCGGGCATTGGTGCCGCCGATATCGGCAAGCAGCCTGAGCCCCTTGGCCGGCCGTGCCTTGGACGCCGTTTTCTTATCCATAGCGCCAATCCTTGCATTCCTCCGGCCCTGAGGGAATGGGGATTGATGGTGCGGCGTCCCGGTCCCGGTGCTTCCCTGATGGCGTCGCTGGGGCTAGGCTAGGCGCAGGCCACGGGAGGCGATCATGAACGAGACGATGGAAAAATTCGGCTATCCCGACACGATGCTCGGCGACTACGCCCACTGGGCGGTGCTGTTGCGCCCCGGGCAGATTACCGCCGGCGCCATGGTGCTGGCCTGCAAGGAAGAGGCCGAACGGTTGCCCGATGTCACGGCCCAAGCCTATGCCGAGCTGCCCCGCGTGACCGGCGATCTGGAGGCGGCCCTGGCGGCGGTTCTTGCCCCCGACAAGATCAACTACATCTTGCTGATGATGGTCGACAAATACGTTCACTGGCACGTCATCCCGCGCTACGAAAGCCCGCGTGAGGCGGTGGGGGTGAGCTTCGAAGATACCGGCTGGCCGCGCTACCCGGTATTGAACCAGGCGACCGATCTGACCGACGAGCAGTTTGCGGCATTGCGTGATCTTCTGCGGGGGAGTTGGCCCGGTGGCTGATTCGGCCGGGTCGGGCCAGGCGGCCGACATGGCGGCGGACGACCGCGAATGCCCGCTCTGCGGCTATGTCGGTCCGTTCAAGGCCCATAAGCGCAGCGGGCGGCCCAACGCGAGTTGCGCTCGGTGCGGTTCGCGCGAAAGGCACCGGTTGGTAGCGCTCTATCTCGGGAGGGGCGGAGAGGGCGCCTTCGCGGGTCTCAGAATCCTGCATTTTTCCCCGGAATATTTTCTGGCGCCCTATTTTTCGCGGGCGGCACTTTACCTCACCGCCGACCTCTCCAGCCCCGAGGCCGATCTCCGAACCGACATCACCAAGATGGGAATCAGCAATGCCGCCTTCGATTTCGTGATGTGCAATCACGTATTGGAACATATCGACGATGACGCTGCCGCCATCGCGGAATTTCACCGGGTCCTCGTTCCGGGCGGGACGGCGTTGATCACCGTGCCGCTGGACGGCGGACTGGCCCGCACTTATGAGGATCCGGCCATCACCGCGCCGGAAGAGCGCGCGCGCCATTTCGGCCAGTTCGACCATGTCCGGCAATACGGGCGGGATCTTGCCGTCCGTCTGGCCCGTCCCGGGTTCGATGTTGAAAGCTTCAAACCCGACCTTGCGCAACAGGCGCGCTACGCCATCCATGACGCGACCGAAATTTTTGTCGCCCGCAGGCCCGCGTAGATTGGATTCTATGGCTTCCACCCGGCCCGGGATCGTGGCAGTTTAGGTCCAAGAAGAATGAGAGGTTGACCAAGAAACGGGCCGCCGCCGGGGGAGAAGGTGGGCCGAGCCCGTGAGTTTTCAGGAGGGGCACATGCGTAATATTTTCATGACCGTCATCGCTGCCGGGTTTTTGCTGGTGACCGCTATGGCTGGGGCCCAGACCCCGCCGGCTGACAATGCCATAAAATCGGTACGTCAGGATCTCACGCGCTTCGAAAAACAAGCCAAGGGACTGACGCCGGCGCGCAAGGCCAACATCAAGCGCATGCAGCGGCTGGTGAAGATCACGCGCGGCCGGCTCAACAGTTCCCCCAACAAGACCCATCCGTCCTGGATCGAAACCGACGCAAGGTTGAGCCGCCTGGAAAAGAACCTCGAAACCATGCTGGCGGGCAAGCCGCCCGCACCGGCCCCGGCTGCAGTAGCTCCGGCTCCGGCCCCGGCCCCGTCGAGGGCGGCCAAGCCCGCGGCGCCTGCCGCCGCCCCGCCGGCACAGCAAAAGACGGCACGCCCGGCGCCGCGGAAACCGGCGCCCAGCAGCGCGGTTGCATCGGGCAGCTTGACGTCCTACCAGAAAAATTTGGTGTTGCAGCATCTGCGCAAACAGGATCGCCGCATATTCGACGGCAAGAACTTTGTCGCCGGTGTGCCCTTTCCCAAGATGAGAAATTATTACCGGTCCTATGGCGCCGGTTTCAGCAAGGCGGTTCGGGCCTGGAACACGCAGATCTCTCCATCTAGTAAGAAGACCGCCGACGGTCACGCCCTCAGGAACCAATTGGTTAGCGCGAAAAAATGGGGCGAGGCCATGCACGCGGCGATTGGACCGCTTGAAAAGCGCTACAACGCACAGGTCAGGGCCCAGGGCCAGGCGAAACGCCAGCGGCAACAGCAGGCCCAGGCGACCAGCGCGGCCAACAAACAGGCGTGCCGGACATTTTCGAAGCAGGCCATGGGACCCAAAAACCGCGAGGCCATGACCCGCTTGATCCTGCAGAAATTGCACAACAACCAGCAGATCGTGTCCGTGGAAGGCGTGAAAAAACATCAGGAAGCCGCCAAGCGGGTTACGGCCGTCTGCAACAGCATTGACCGTAAGGCGCTCGGCTCACGTTGTTATTATTCAATAGGCGGTCCTGAAAAGTTTCCCCAGAATTGGTGTGACGCCGCAAAGAACTCCGCCCAGCTGATCGCCGCCGCGGCAATCAACAATGCCAAGAAACACATCAAGCTCATGGGCGCGGCGAAGGTCCAGACCCCCAAACAGTTCATGGAGAGGGGGGGCTGGCTGACTTACGAGCGGCCGGTGACATTCAAGGAAAAGCTGTACTTCGGTCCGAAAGCCGGCGGCGGAAGCATGAAACGGGTCGATGCGCTGCTGGCGGCCGCGGGTGCCAAAGTCAGCCAGGATGAGTTATGGGGTGATCAGAAGAAGAACGTCGACGCCTTGCGGAAAGCGGTGGTGGAAACAGCGGGTACTTGGAAAACCCCACCCGCGAAGCTTAAGAACTACAGCAGCGCCCTGGCAAAGGAAGGGATTCTCAATTGGCATCCGAAAGCCAAGGTGCTTACGGCTTTTATTGGCCGCAAGAGCTGGAAGGTCCACAAGAACGCGCTTGGCATCATCCTGCGTCGAACCATGCCGGGTTACGTTCTTTTCAAATTGAAAGAGGACCCCTTGTGCCAGCTCCGGTCCTATACCTTGACCGAGACTTATGTGGGTGCCGGCAAATTCGCGAAAGCGGCGGGTGTGCGGCTGGGTTACGTGCGTTTCCAGAAGTGTCCGTAGCCCCGGGTTTCCCCGGCATTTGCTAGTCTTGCCGAGACCATCCACGGCTTAAGGCTAGACCAGCAAAAAGCTGCGGTCCTCAGGGGACCACATCCACATCGGCCGGCCTGTCTGAAGGTGTACGCCACCGAGCCATTCATCGCGGACCACGGGTGTGTGGTCCCCAGCGCCGTCGGTTGCGAGGATCGCTTCGCCCGCTCCGGTCAGTTCCAGCCGTTGGGCGAGAAACTGCTGGCGTGGTATCGCCGTGGCCGGGGGATAGCGGAAGGGTTCTCCGTCGGCGGTCCGAAGGAGGGGATGGGCGCCTCCACAGAGTTTGGCGATCCGCTCGAAGGTCGCCCAATCCCCCATGAAAAGCACGGTTTCCATAGTCATATTGCGGGTGAAGATTTGGCTTGGGCCCGAAACGCCGTCGGCAACCAGGTGCAGAATCTGGCGCTCGGTCCGGGTCAGGCCGTCAGCGGACCAGGGAAATTCTTGCCCGTAACGGTCGAGGGCGGCGTGTAGGAAGGGCAGCGCCGAAAGCTCGCCCGACAGGAAGGCGGTCAGGTCCAAGGGACTGGGCGAGCGGAAGGCACTCCATCCCGCCGAAGCGCACGCGATTTGCGCAGCGGTGACCGGCGCGCGCCGATCGAACAAAGAAACCATTTGACCGGCCTCCAACTGGCCGAGGCCGCGAAATGGTTCGATACCGGGAAAGGCGTCGATGCAGATCATCGTCAGCCTGTTGGGCTTGGTTTCGCAACCCGCGAACCAATCGAGCAGTTGCAGGATCTGCAATTGGTCGAGGAGGTCGTGTTCGAACCATAAGACCACCTCTGCATACTCAGGGGCCGCGCGGAGACAGTCGTTGCGGTGCTGGAAGTCACGTTCCAAAGCCTGGGTGTTTCCGGCGGTCCCCGCGAGGTGGCGCGCGCGCAGCTTGCTGACCGCATCGAGATCGAGGTCGAGGGGAAAGGGGCCGTGGTGCATCGGATCGCGCCAGGGCAGGACATCCCCGCCCAGGGAGGTGGCCTTCAAAATGTCGGCCGCTACGTCGCCGTTGGTGATGTGCAGGGTCTCAGGCATGGAAAAACCGGAAAGCGCCGTGCTCTCACCGGCGGAGATTAGGCCCTGCGATTCGCCATTTCCACTTCAATCGCTGGCCTGGCGCGCTACCAGCCGCCGCCGCCACCGCCGCCGCCACCGCCGCCCGACGATCCCCCGCCGCCGGAGCCGCTGGACGATCCCGGCGCGGTGGACGCGGAAGAAATAGCGCCCGAGAAGCTGGCACTTAGGCTCGAGGCAAGGCCGGAGAAACTCTGATCGCTGAAACTGCGCCCGCTATACCAACGCGGATGATAGCTCCGCCGACCGGTGCCGTCGGGGGTGCCGGCCTGGGCAAGGACGCCGGCGAACTGCTCGCTCCATTGATGCTCGACGCCCAGCGCCAGGGCATAGGGCAGGAATCTCTCGAACAGTTCCGGCGTGCGTTCCGGCGGGTTGTGGAAATTCATGCGGTCCTTTTCCGCCACCGACAGGTAATCGGCGAAGCCCTCGATCTGGTCCATCACCCGGCGCCCCAGAAGGGTTGGGGCCTTCAGCAGGTGATAGAAAACGATATTGAGGAAGATCAGCAGCCCCAGTGCGATCGTGGCTTCGATCGATGCCGCGGTTGAGAAAAACCACAGGCCCATCCCCTCGCCCAGGAAGAAGGGAATGGCGAACAGGGTGGTGAACACCGCGCCGACCGTGCCAAGCACATTGTCACCGGCAAAAACCGCAGTCCAGGCACGCTGGACCTGCCGAAGGAGGAAATAGACGCCGACCGACCAGCCGGTCAGCCAGATCGAGAGGAAGGCGGCGATTTCCGGCTCGTCACTGGCCAACACCAGAATCACCACGGCGATGAGGGAAAGGCCCAAGCCCGGCAGGAAATAGATTGTATTGCGCAGGAAGTAGGTTTTCTCGAATTCCGAGCGCAGCCAGGCCTGAAGCGCCTTCTTGGCCTTGCCCAGCGTCTTGTGGTTGGTCTGCTTGAGGTCGATGCCGTTGCGCCCGCCGGCGAACAGCTTTCGGGCGACCGCCT
The DNA here is from genome assembly GCA_024638585.1 of Rhodospirillales bacterium. Lineage (GTDB taxonomy): Bacteria > Pseudomonadota > Alphaproteobacteria > SMXQ01 > SMXQ01 > SMXQ01. The sequence continues at coordinate 5,757 of JAHEKA010000022.1, read as the reverse complement.
TTTCGCCCATGGACAGGTCATCCATGCGGCGCCCGGTCTTTTCCAGGCGATAAGTTCCGGAGCCGCGCTCCTCAATCTTGAGAAAGCCTTTCACCGCCATGCTGACGACCGCGGCGGTGAAGGTCTTGTCGTCGAAACCCATGCGCTGCACGTAGCGGGACGCGGCGGGGGAGAACCCTCTCGGCGGCGCATAGAGGGGAACGATGGTGCCCTTTTCCGGATCGCGGCCGACCATCACCCAGACCGGCACGAAATAGATCAACACCATGACAAGGCCGAGGAAACCCGCCAGCAAAATCGCGTTGTCGGTGACGAACCACGCGGCTTTCTGGCTTGAAGTTGGCCGCGTGACGAACCCCGGCGGCCATGAGACCGCCACGGTCAGCCCCTCGTGGGGTGCCAGCGTTCGGGTGGTTGCGAAATAGGCGCTTTCGTCGTCCCTGGGCGCATAGGTGAAATCTTTCCCTGTGGCTCCCTTGGGGCCGGTATAGGCCGCATGGGACGTCACCCTGGCGCCGGCCGGCAGATGGATCAGGGCGGTGGCGCGTTCGATGGGAAAGGCCCATTCGAGGCCGGTGACGTTCCAGTAGAATTCGTCGTACCCATCGAAATGCCCGAGCTGCCGGTTGGTACGGTAGGTCAGCACATAGACGTGGCGGCCCGGACGGATCAGCCGGTTCTTGTTGCCGATATAGACCCGCACGCCATTCGACCGCTTTTCCGTGTGATAGGGCTCGCGTCTGCCGTTGCGGGTGACGCTCAACACCTCGAAGCCGACCCTCACGCGGTCTCCCCGACGGGTGCGGTAGTCGGTTGGGAAGTCCCGGTAAATGCCGCGCCGGATGGCGCGCCGTTCGCTGATGACGGTGATCATTTCGCGCACCAAGACCGTGGTGTCCTGGTGAACGGTGATGTCGGAATCGAAGCTGACGATGCGCTCGCGCGCCTGGCCGGTGCCCGGGTGGAATAGCGCGGCTGCGATCGCCAGGAGCAGAATCGCGGCGAAACGGGGGCCGATCCGCCTCAAACGCTGCGTCATCGGGCCGCGCCTTATTCGAAGCTGACCGCGACAGGCTTGCGGGCAGCGTCTTCGTCTTCGCCGAGTTCGAAAAACTCCGCCGTACCGAATTTGAAGGCGTTGGCCACAAGGTTGCTGGGAAAGCGGTGGACCTTGATGTTGTTTCTGCGCACCGTGCCGTTGTAATAGCGCCGTGACGCCTGGATGTGTTCTTCCACTTCGGCGAGGTCACGCTGCAGACTGAGAAAACCTTCATTGGCCTTAAGCTCGGGATAGCTCTCCGAAAGGGCGAAGAGCGATTTCAACGCTCCGGTCAGCAGGTTCTCGGTTCGCGCCTGATCGCTGGGAGCGCCGTGGTTGGCCATGGCCTCGGCCCGCGCGCGGGTGACGTTCTCAAGCGTCCGCGCCTCGTGGCCGGCATAGCCCTTGACCGTTTCGACCAGGTTGGGCACCAGGTCGTAGCGTCGCTTCATCTGGACCTCGATATCGCTCCAGGCTTCTTCGATACGAACCCGGAGGCCGACGAAATCGTTGTAGGTGAACATGATGTAAAACCCGACTGCGGCAGCCAAGCTTACGATCAGGATGATCAGTTCCATGCCACATTCTCCCAAGGCCGGCGTCGGCGCAAACCCGATGGCGCTTTGCCCGGCCGGCGAACCCTAGCCGGGATCACGGCCTCGTTCCACAAGGATAGGCCGGCCCCCTTAATTTCCTTTTAACTAAGGCCGCGGTGTCCGCCCCGACGCCGGAGTTGTCGGCCAGCCAGCGGCGCCGGGGGCTCCCCCATAGCCGTAATTCGCTTGGGTGGGGGTATTTTGATATTGAGGGGGCGGGGGACGTGGAATATTTTTCCCTTGGCTTCATATCAAGTTTAGAAAAACCAAGCCAAGATTGTGCTTTGAATGTTTAAGGCTGGTCAGGGAAGGGAGAATTTCGGCTACTCTGATCCGGCGATGCAAGGGTGCGCTCCCGTGTGCAACGGCATGCTGAGGCGCGCGGGGCGGCGGTTCGAACCGGTTCCTGTACACGCGCGGGCTGGAACCTCTTGAAAGCCGCTGATTGATAGCCCATCTTGGGCGCGAAGGTCGAGGCACGGGGATGTATAGGACGTTAGCTGTTGCCTTAGTGGCGGCCCTCTTGCTGGTTGCTCCCGCTTCGGCGCAGGACTTCCAGAAAGGGCTGACCGCTTTTCAGTCGGGCGATTACGACTCGGCCCTGGCTGAATGGCGGCCGCTGGCCGACAACGGGCATGCCGAAGCCCAATCGATCATCGGGTTCATGTACGCCACCGGAAGGGGCGTTACCAAGAACAATGCCGAGGCGGTAACCTGGTTCCGGAAGGCGGCCGCCCAGGGGCACGCCCAGGCGCAGAACGATCTTGGCGTGATGTACGACAACGGCCGCGGGGTCGAACAAAACCCATCGGAAGCGGTCTATTGGTTCCGCAAGTCCGCCGAGCAGGGCTTCGCCAAGGCCCAAACCAATATCGGCCTGATGTACATGACGGGCCGGGGGATTCCTCAGGATCTCAGCGCCGCTGTCGAATGGTACCGCAAGTCGGCGGCTCAGAACGACGCGGCGGCCCAGAACAATCTCGGGCTCATGCATATGAACGGCCGCGGCGTCAAGAACGACGACGCCGAAGCGGTGAAGTGGTTCCGCAAGGCCGCCGATCAGGGCCACGCCCGGGCCCAGCACAACCTTGCCTTCATGTACCGCCAGGGCCGCTCGGTGCCCAAGGACATGGCCCAGGCGGTCAAGTGGTACCGCCTTGCCGCCGATCAAGGCTATTCCCGCGCCCAGTTCGATCTGGGTCACCTCTACGCCAGCGGCGAATTCGTGAGTCGCGACGATGCCGAGGCCATGAAATGGATTCGTCAGGCTGCCGAGCAGGGCTACGAAGAGGCCGTCTCGTGGATCAAAAGCGCCGCCGCGGAGGGGCGCGCGGCGGCACAGTTCGGGCTGGGCTTCATGTACATGCATGGACGCGGCATCGCCCAGGATCTAAGTGCCGCGGCGAAATGGTACCGCGCGGCCGCGACCCAGGGTATGGCCGAGGCCCAGAATAACCTCGGCATCCTCTACCAGAACGGCCGGGGCGTGACCCAGGACAACGCGGAAGCGGCGAAGTGGTTCCGGCTGGCGGCGGATCAGGGAAATGCCGAAGCCCAGGCCAATCTCGGCGACATGTACGACAAGGGAATCCATCTGCCCGAGGACAAGGTGGCTGCCGTCAAATGGTACCGCCGGGCCGCCGAACAAGGCTATGCCGGGGCCTTGAGATGGATCCGCCAGGCCGCCGAGGAGGGGCAGCTGAACGCCCAGTTCGCCCTGGGCGTGATGTACAACAGCGGCCGCGGGGTGTCCCAGGATTTCACGGAAACGGTCAAGTGGTATCGCCTGGCCGCGGACAAGGGGTTGGCTCAGGCGCAATCCAACCTTGCTTTCATGTTCCGCTACGGCCGGGGTGTGCGCCAGGATTATGCGGAAGCCGTCAAATGGTACCGCAAGGCGGCGGAACAGGGCTATGCCCAGGCCCAATACGACCTCGGATACATGTATGCCAGTGGTGAGCACGTCCGCCAGGACGATACCGTGGCGGTCACCTGGATCACCCGTTCCGCCCAACAGGGCTACGGCGATGCCGTCTCATGGGTCCGCCGATCGGCGCAACAGGGCTATGCGGCGGCGCAATACAGCCTGGGCAGGATGCATTTGGACGGCAAGGGCGTCGACCGTGACGATGCCGAAGGGATCAAATGGATCCGCAAGGCCGCCGATCAGGGCAATGCAGATGCGCAGGTAGCACTGGCCTCTCTCTATCAGGCCGGCCGCGGCGTGCCCAAGGACATCGCCCAAGCGGCGAAGTGGTACCGTTTGGCGGCGCTTCAGGGCAATGCCGACGCGCAGAACAGCCTGGGCATCATTTACGCGACCGGCAATGACCTCGCCCAGGATGGGGCCGAGGCCGCAAAATGGATTTTCAAGGCCGCCGAACAGGGGCACGGGGAGGCGGTGAAGTGGGTACGGCGTTCCGCGGAGCAGGGCAATGTCACCGCGCAGCTGACGCTCGCCTCCATGTATCTTGAGGGTAAGGGCGTCACGCGCCAGCCCGTCGAGTCCGTCAAGTGGTTCTCCAAGGCCGCCGAGGGCGGCGATGCCGGGGCCCAGTACCGGCTGGGTGCGATCTACAGCCAGGGCCAGGGTGTGACACGGGACTTCGTTGTCGCTGCCAAATGGTATCGCCAGGCGTCCGACAAGGGCCACGTCAAGGCGCTGTATCAACTCGGCCTGCTCTACCAGGCCGGGCGCGGTGTCTCCCGGAGCCAGGCGGAAGCGGTCAAATGGGTCGGCAAGGCGGCCGAGCTGGGCCATGGCGAGGCCTTGATGTGGTTGCGCAAGGCCGCCGGCCAGGGCGGGGCTCAGGCGCAATACAAGCTGGGGACCATGTATCAAGAAGGCCGGGGCCTGCCGCGCGATTATGCCAAGGCGGCGGAGTGGTATCGCAAGGCCGCCGACCAGGGTTTGGCCGAGGCCCAGAACAGCCTCGGCGTTCTCTACGTCAACGGACACGGTGTGCCTCAAAATTTGGCGACGGCACTTGCTTGGTTCCGCAAGGCCGATGACAAGGGGTTCGTCGACGCCGCCAAATGGGTGCGGGAGGCGGCGGAAAAAGGAAACGCCGCCGCCCAATTCCGCCTCGGCGTGATGTACACAAAAGGCTCGAGCGTTTCGCGCAACCTGGCCGAGGCGGCCAAGTGGTATCGCCAGGCCGCTCAGCAGGGGCACACCGCCGCCCAGGTCAGGCTCGGCTATCTCTACGACAACGGTGAGGGTGTCCGCCGCAACCCGGCCGAGGCCGCCAGGTGGTATCAGATGGCGGCGCAGCAGGGGGATCCTGCGGCGCAATACAATCTCGGTGCCATGTATGCCGACGGCATCGGGGTGCGCCGGAACCATAAACGGGCGGCGAATTGGCTGCGCAAGGCCGCGGCCCAGGGCCATGCGCGGGCCAATTTCGCGCTGGGCGAGATCTATCGCCGCAACAGGGGTGGTGCGGCCAACCCGGCGGAATCACTGCGCCAATACCAGAAGGCCGCGGTGCTGGGAGATGCGGCGGCGCAGATGCACCTCGCCTATCTTCACGACAACGGTATCGGCGTGACGAAGAACCATGCCGAAGCCGCCTATTGGTATAAGCTCGCCGCCAAGCAGGGGCTGGCCCATGCCCAGCACATCCTGGGGACCATGTATGCCAATGGCAGGGGGGTCGGCCTCGACTATGAGGTGGCGGTTTCCTGGCACCGTAAGGCCGCCGACCAGGGGTATGCCGAGGCGCAATACGCGATCGGCACGATGTTTGAGAGTGGTCTGGGCATGGCGCCCGATTTCGTCGAGGCGGTGTCCTGGTACCGCAAGGCCGCGGAGCAGGGCCTGGCCAAGGCCCAGAACAATCTTGGTTTCATGTATGAGAAGGGCAGGGGCGTGCCACAGGACTTCATCGCCGCATACGCTTGGGCGAGTCTGGCGGCGGCCAACGGCAACAAGGACGGCTCCAAGGCGCTCGATATTCTGGCCAGGCTCATGACTCGTGCTCAGATCGCGGAGGCCCAGCGCCAGGCGCGGGCCTGGTGGAGGCGCCACCGCAAACGATGACCATTGCCCGCACAGGGGCGGAAAACCCCAGCGGGCGGCTGTCCGGTAGAAGGGCTGCCAAGCGGGACTCCGGGGTCCGT
>JAHEKA010000408.1 GCA_024638585.1 Rhodospirillales bacterium | reverse complement strand
TTCAAGGAGTGCAAGGCGAGTCCCTGGGTTGCCAGTTCCAAGCAACTGGTGCGGCGCATGACGGCGGTCTCCTGCCTCGGCGGGCACACCCAGATCGGCCGGGTGCTGGCCCATGCGATCAAGGAGACCCGCAAGAAGCGGGTCGATGCCCTGGTCTTCGTGGGGGACGCCATGGAAGAGGATGTCGACGGTCTCTCCCATACCGCCGGCGAACTTGGCCTTCTGGGCGTGCCCGCCTTCATCTTCCACGAAGGACATGATCCGGTCGCCGCCCGGGGTTTCCGCCAGATCGCCAAGCTGACCAAGGGCGCCTATTGCCCCTTCGATGCCGGTTCGGCGGATCAGCTCAAGGATCTGCTGGGCGCCGTCGCAGTCTATGCCGCCGGCGGGCGCCGGGCATTGGAAGACCTGTCGGCGCGCCGGGGTGGCGTGGTGCGGCTGCTCACCAGCGATCTCGACTGAAGGGGCCGACGGTGCAGTATCTCTTCATTATCATCGGCACGCTGGCCGGATTTCTCCTGCTGCTGCGTTGGGCCAGCACGGCGGACCCCAAGGTTCTGGCTTGGGTCGCACGGGTGTTGGCCGGCATCGTCGGCGCGTTGGTGCTTGCGGCCGTTCTGCTGACGGGGCGGTGGACCTGGATCGCCTATGCCCTGCCGTTCCTGCTGCCCTTCTATTTCCATTGGCGCTCCCGCCGTATCCGCGCCAAGAATTCCGGCGGCCCTTCTCCGGGCCAGACCTCGGAAGTCAGGACCCGCTATCTCAACATGTCCCTCGACCATGACACGGGGGAGATGAGCGGCACCGTTGTTTCGGGCAGCTACGCCCAGCGCGACGTCGGTTCCCTCAACCTGGCGGAGCTGCTCGACCTTCTCGCCGAATGCGAGGGTGATGAGGATTCGGTCCGCGTGCTGGAAGCCTTTCTCGACCGCACCCATGGGCCCGCCTGGCGGGCCGAGGGGGATGCCGAGGCGGGCGCCAAGAGCGGCGGAGGCGCCTGGGGCGGCGCCATGACCTTCGATGAAGCCTGGGAAATCCTTGGCCTCGAACCCGGCGCCGGCGAGGAGGAGATCAAGGAGGCCCATCGCCGCCTGATGGCCAAGATGCACCCCGACCGGGGCGGTTCCACCTATCTCGCCGCCAAGCTCAACCAGGCCAAGGATCTGCTGCTCGGCGCCTGATCCAGCCGCCTTGCCAGCATCCGGTGGCTGTGGCACAAAGGCCGCGCTCCGGGCCCCGAACCGGGGCCCAACCTCTTAAGGAGTAATGTCGAACATGGCTGGTGCCATTCGTAAGGCGGTGTTTCCCGTTGCTGGGCTGGGAACGCGCTTTCTCCCCGCCACCCGGGCTCTGCCCAAGGAGCTTCTGCCGATCATCGACCGGCCGTTGATCGATTATGCCATCGCCGAGGCCCGCGCCGCCGGCATCGAAACCATGATCTTCGTGACCGGACTGGACTCCAATGCCTCTCAACTGCGCAGTCACCTCAACCTGCCCGCGGACCGGATGGCGGCGTTGGCCGGGAAGTCGGCGGAGCTCGGGCGCGCCATGGCGGCGGCTGACCTTCCTCCCGGTGCGGCTCAGTTCGTGACCCAGGAAGAGCCTCTCGGCCTTGGACACGCGGTGTGGTGCGCGCGCGAGCTGGTCGGCGACGAGCCTTTTGCGGTGCTTCTTCCCGACGACCTGATGGATTGCGACCCTTCCGCCATCGCCCAGCTGGTCGCGGTCTTCGAAGAGACCGGCGGCGGCGTGGTGGCGGTCGAGGACGTCCCCAAGGAAGACACCCAACGCTACGGCGTCATCGATCCCGGCGCGGTCGAGGGGCGGCGGGTCGAGGTCCGGGGCCTGGTGGAAAAACCCAGGCCCGAGGACGCCCCCTCGACACTGAGCGTGATCGGTCGCTACGTCCTGCCGCCCGAAATCTTTGACGAACTGGCCCGTTTCGAGCGCGGCGCCGGCGGGGAGATTCAGCTGACGGATGCCATGGCGAAACTGATCGGTGTCACGCCGTTCCATGGCCTCAGAACCGTGGGCCGGCGCTTCGATTGCGGATCCAAGGCGGGTTTCATCGCAGCACAGATCGGTTTTGCCCTGAAGGACACCGAAATCCGCGATGACGTTCTTAGGCAAATGGAAACCGAACTTCGGGTATGACGGCGCGTCGTTCGACGTGGCCGAGCAGCCTGAAATCGTGTCTGAGAGGAAAAATACATGCGCGTTGCCATGATCGGGAGTGGTTACGTCGGGTTGGTGTCGGGGGCCTGTTTCGCGGAATTCGGCGTCGATGTCGTCTGCGTCGACAAGGACGCGGAAAAGATCGCAAGGCTGACCAAAGGCGAGATCCCTATATTCGAGCCCGGCCTGGATGCGCTGGTGCAACAGAACACCGCGGCCGGCCGCCTGTCCTTCACGACGGATCTTGCCACCGCCGTGGGCCAAGCGGATATCGTCTTCATTGCCGTCGGAACGCCGAGCCGGCGCGGCGATGGCCACGCGGATCTCAGCTTCATCCATGAGGCCGCGGCTGAGATTGCCGCCGCCTTGTCCGGCTACACCTTGGTCGTCACCAAGTCGACCGTGCCCGTGGGCACCGGGCGCGAGGTCGCCAGGATCATCGCCGCCAAGAACCCCGGCGCCGATTTCGATGTCGCCTCGAACCCGGAATTCCTGCGCGAAGGTGCGGCTATCAACGACTTCATGCGCCCGGACCGGGTCGTGGTGGGCACCGATTCAGCCCGCGCGCGGGAGGTTCTGGGCCGCCTTTACCGGCCGCTCAACCTGCTGCAGACACCGATTCTCTATACCGGCCTGGAAACCGCGGAACTGATCAAGTACGCGACCAACTCCTTCCTTGCGACCAAGATCACCTTCATCAACCAGATGGCGGACCTGTGCGACGTTGTGGGCGCCGATGTCCATGATGTGGCGCGGGCCATGGGGCTTGACGGGCGGATCGGTCCGAAATTCCTGCATCCGGGGCCTGGTTACGGCGGGTCCTGTTTTCCCAAGGACACCCGGGCGCTTGTGACCACCGCGCGCGAAGCCGGCGCACCGGTCACCATCGTCGAAGACGTGGTGGAGGCCAATGACCGCCGCAAGCGGGCGATGGTCGGCAAGATTGGCGACGCCCTCGGCGGCGCCGTCGAGGGCAAGACCATCGGCATCCTGGGGCTGACCTTCAAACCCAATACCGACGACATGCGCGAGAGCCCGGCCCTCGACATCGTGCCGGCCCTGATCAAGGCGGGCGCGCGGATCAAGGCTTTCGATCCCGAGGGCATGGAAGAGGCCAGCCGCCTGATCGCCGGGCTGGAGACGTGTGAGTCCGCCGAAGAGGTCATGAACGGGGCCGATGCCATCGTCATCTTGACCGAATGGAACTTGT
>JAHEKA010000407.1 GCA_024638585.1 Rhodospirillales bacterium | reverse complement strand
TATCGACGCCCTGCACATCCTGAACAACGGCAATGTCGTGTTCTCGACCATCGTAGGAACGACGATGGGCGGCCTAACCTTCGATGAGGGCGACCTCGTTGAATTCAATGCCAGCGGCGCGGCCGTGGATGGACTTGCAGCCGGGGCGGCGCGCCATTACGGCGGTCTCGGCGGTGCCGACGGCTTCTCCTCGCTGTTTACCGATGCGGGAGAGGACATCAACGCGGTTCATGTCTTGGACAACGGGCACATCGTGTTGTCGGTCAATGGCGATAACGGCGCAACCCTTGGTGGGCTTACGTTCGATGATGGCGATTTGGTTGAGTACGATCCCAATTCCGGCACGGCGAGCCTCTTCTTCAGCGAAAGCCTGTTCGTAGGCGGCGCCGATATCGAGGCGGTGGACGTGGTGGATGAGGCCGCCTGGGTCGATACCATCGACGACTTCACCACCGGTCCCGGCGGCGACGTGCTGAACTTCGCCGATGTCTTCGAAGGCGGACCAGGCGAAGGGATGTCGCTCGTGGATCTCGAGGCCGGTGGTTTCATCACCTTCGACAGTTCAAGCGATGTCGGCGGTGGCGTGGCCAACGACACGGTGATCAGCATCGACGCCGATGGTGCCGGGGGCACGGATTACTCCTCGACCGTGGTTGTGAATGTTCTCGACGTGACCCTGACGTCGGCAGATACCGACAACGTGATTATCTGATCCGGCTAGCCGGATTGAGCCGCAGCCTGCCAGGTAGGCGGGCGGCGGCTCGAGAGGCGAGGCCCCAGAGGGCGGTCCCGGGCTCCGCCTCATGCGGTCCGCTCTCCGTGTCCGGGGCCCCGCCCAACATCTCAGCGGATTCCCACTGTGGTTCACGTTTCAAACCCGGCCGAATCCGGTTGCGAAGATCGGGCCGTGGGAACTTTCTTAAATTTGGGCGATTTGCGGCATCTAGTGCGCTGGCGGGCGGAATCCACGGTTTCCGGCGTTTTTGAGCGGGTTCGTCCAGCCAATGGTTAACTTTTTTATTAATTCTTTAGTGCTTTTTCCGCTACTCTCACGCCCCTGAAATCCATGATTTCCAAGGATTTGCATGGCGCTCGACGAAACCAGCAAGAACCGCGAAGCACCATCGGGAGATGCTGAGTCCAAGGCTCCGCAGCCGAAACGGCCCGCGCGCGAGGGCGAAGCGCGCCTGTTGCCTGAGGTGCTGGCCGGCATCAAGGCCAAGGCCGCCGCCAATGCGAAATCCGAAACCGCGCCAGAAAAGGACGCCTCTGCGGCGCCGCCGCCTGATGCATCCGAGCCCCGACCCGAGGCCCCAGAACACGATCTGGGCGCGGCGGTCCAGAAGGCGGCGGAGGAGGGCGTGGCGGCAGCGGAAGGTCAAGAGTCCGCAGCGGGATGGCAGATTCCGCGGCGGGTGCTCAAGGTTGACGCCGAGGATCCCTTGTTGGGTTGCCTGGCGATCCTGACCTCGATCTATGAGCGTCCCCAGTCGCCCGAGGCGCTATCGGCCGGATTGCCTGTGCTTGACGGCCGCCTGACTCCGGAACTGTTCCTGCGTGCGGCCAAGCGCGCCGGTTTGAGCGGCCGCATTGTCAAGCGGCCGGTTTCCAAGATCCCCGAATTCTCCTATCCCGTGGTGCTGTTGCTCGGTGACGGCGGGGCGTGCGTTCTCACCACCCGAGGCGAGGACGACAGTTACGAGATCGTGACGCCGGAAAGCGGCGGTTGCCAGACCATTGCCAAGGACACCCTCGACGAGATCTACAGCGGCTATGCGATTTTCGTCCGCCCGGAATACCTGGACGACAATCGGCTGGGGCCGGATACCCAGACGGCCCCCAAGCGCTCCTGGTTCTGGGGCACGGTGATGCGCTTTTGGCCCACCTACAGCCAGGTCATCATCGCGTCCCTGCTGATCAATTCCTTCGCTCTGGTCATGCCGCTGTTTATCATGAACGTCTACGACCGGGTCGTGCCCAACAATGCGATCGAGACGCTTTGGGTGTTGGCGATCGGTGCCGCCACGGCCATCGGCTTTGATTTCTTCATGCGGATGATGCGGGGCTATTTCGTCGATTCTGCCGGCAAGCGGGCCGATACCTTGCTGTCGTCGGATATCTTCGAGAGGGTCCAGGATATCCAGATGTCCTCGCGCCCGGGCTCGGCCGGCGCTTTCGCCAATATCCTGCGGGACTTCGAGAGCGTGCGGGAGTTCCTCACATCGGCCACGGTGACGGCCTTTGCCGATATCCCGTTCATTGCGCTCTTCATCCTGGTGATCTGGCTGGTGGCGGGACCGGTTGCCGTGGTTCCGGCGGTGGCAGTGCCCATCGCGCTGATCGGCGGCATCATCCTGCAGTCGCCGCTCAAGTCGGCGATTTCCAAGACCCAAGTGGAATCGGCGCAGAAACACGGCATCCTGGTTGAGACCATCGGCGGCTTGGAGACCATCAAGAGTCTCAACGCCCAGGGCCGGCTGCAGGGCAAATGGGAGGAATTTGTCGCCAAGACCGCCGAAACTGGACTCCGGGCCCGTGTCTTTTCCCTCGGGATCGTCACCTTTTCGACATTTCTGCAGCAGATATCCACCGTCGCGGTGATCGTCTACGGCGCTTATCTCATTCAAGATGGGGTGTTGACCACCGGCGCGCTGATCGCGGCCGTGATCCTCAATGGGCGGGCCTTGGCGCCGCTCGGCCAAGTGGCCGGGCTGCTGGCGCGGATGAACCAGTCTCTCAGCGCGTTAGGGGCCCTCAATCAGATCATGTCCCTGCCGCTGGAACGCCCGGCCGGCAAGCGTTTTCTCCACCGACCGACCTTTGCCGGCGCGATCGATTTCCGGGAGGTCACCTTCAGCTATCCCGGATCTGAGATCGCCGCGCTCAACAAGGTCACTTTTTCGATACAGCCGGGCGAACGGGTTGCTTTCATCGGCCGCGTGGGCTCCGGCAAGAGCACGGTCGCCAAGCTGATGCTGGGCCTCTATGCCCCGGATGAGGGTGCCGTCTTGGTGGACCGGACCGATCTCCGCCAAGTTGATCCTATCGATCTCCGGCGCAACGTGGGTGCGATCCTGCAGGACAGCTTCCTGTTCCACGGCACCGTGCGCGACAACATTGCCCTCGGGGCGCCCACCGCCGACGATGAGGCCGTCATGAATGCCGCGGTGATGGCAGGCGTTCATGATTTCGTCCGCCGCCATCCGCGCGGCTACGACCTTATTGTCGGTGAGCGCGGTGAAGGGCTCTCGGGCGGACAGCGCCAGGCCGTGGCCTTGGCACGCGCCTTGATCAAGGAACCGCCAATTCTCATCCTCGATGAACCCACCAGTGGGATCGACGTCGGTACCGAGAAGGCATTCCTCACCCGCCTTGCGCCCACCTTGA
>JAHEKA010000406.1 GCA_024638585.1 Rhodospirillales bacterium | reverse complement strand
CGACAGCCAGATGGGGTTTCACCCGCAGAACGGCCTGCCGGTGGTCAATTTCCGGTTCGATTCCACCTGTGCGAAGATCTTTGGCGACTACACCGCCTCCCATGTCGGCGAGCCCTTCGCCGTGGTTCTGGACAACCAGGTGATCACCGCGCCGCGCATCCAGTCGCCGATCCTGGGCGGGGCCGGGTTCATCGAGGGCAATTTCACCGTCGAGACCGCGACCGAACTGGCGATCCAGCTACGTTCGGGCGCGCTGCCGGCCTCGATCAAGACGCTGGAGCAGCGCACGGTCGGGCCCGATCTGGGTGCGGATTCCATTGTGCTCGGCAAGACCGCGACGCTGATCGCGTTCGCCGCGGTGCTGGTCTTCATGGGGGTCTATTACGGCATGTTCGGCATCTTCGCGAATATCGCGCTGCTGCTGAACGTCGGCCTGATTTTCGGGCTCTTGTCGCTGATCGGGGCAACGCTGACCTTGCCTGGCATTGCTGGCATTGCGCTGACCATCGGCATGGCGGTCGACGCCAACGTGCTGATCTTCGAACGAATACGTGAGGAGCTGAAGAATGCCAAAGGCATCAACCGGGCGATTGAGCGGGGCTATGAGCAAGCCTACAGCGCGATCTTCGACGCCAACATCACCACATTGATCGCCGCGGTTATCCTGTTCGGCATGGGGTCTGGGCCAGTCAAGGGCTTCGCGGTGACGCTGGGCTTCGGCATCGTCACCTCAGTCTTTACCGCAGTGCTGGTGACCCGGCTGATGATCGCCTACTGGGTCGACAAGCGGCGGCCGAAGGCGCTGAAGGTCAACCAGATCAACCTGGTGCCGGAGCATACCGAGATCCGGTTCCTGAACTGGCGTAGGCCATTCGCGATGGGCTCAGCGGCGGCGATCGTCGCCTCGGCGCTGCTGGTGGCGGTGATGGGACTGAATTTCGGCATCGATTTCCGCGGCGGCACCGTGGTGGAGATCGAGACTGTGGAGCCGGCGGATCTGGGCCAGATCCGCAGCCTGGTCGGCGGATTGAATCTGGGCGATGTGGCGGTCCAGTCCTTCGGCGAGGAGACCGACGTGCTGATCCGGGTCGAGGCGCAGGAGGGCGACGGCGACGTGCAGATGGCGGTCGCCGATCAGGTATCGCAGGTCCTGACGGCGGAGCTTCCCGGCACCACAATCGAGCGGGTCGAGGTCGTCGGTCCCAAGGTTTCGGGCGAGCTGTTGCAGGTCGGCATCCTGGCGGTGGTGCTCGCGATCGTGGCGATCTCGGTCTATATCTGGCTGCGCTTCGAATGGCAGTTCGGGGTCGGTGCGGTGCTGTCGCTGGTTCACGATGTGGCGCTGACCATGGGGGTGTTCGCGATCTTCCAGATCGAGTTCAACCTGGCCATCGTCGCGGCGATCCTGACGATCATCGGCTACTCGCTGAACGACACCGTGGTGGTCTATGACCGGGTGCGCGAGAACCTGCGAAAATACAAGAAGATGGAGTTGACCGATCTTTTGAACCTCTCGGTCAACGACACGCTGAGCCGGACCTTGATGACCTCGCTGACCACTCTCGTGGCTTTGGGCGCGTTGTTCATCCTCGGTCCCGAGGTCATCAAGGGTTTCACCTTCGCGATGATCTGGGGCATCCTGGTCGGAACCTATTCCTCGATTTTCGTCGCCGCACCCCTGCTGATGTGGTTCGAGGTCAAGCGCGACTGGTCAAGCGGAGGCGAGCAGAAGGCCGGCACCCAGTTCGGGGGCGCACAGGTCTAGCGCCGCTTGGGGAGCGATCCCATGCGCATGAACGAAATCCAGATGACCGGGCGCCTGCCAATCGATTCCTACGGGCCGGGCGGGTTCCGGATCGACGGCGCCTGGCACGAAGGCTCGCTGATCCTGACGCCGGGCGGGCGGCATGGTTTCGACGGCGCGGTGGACGAGGACGCCCTGGCGCCGGTTCTGGCGGAGGCGGCCGAGATCGACGTGGTACTGATCGGGCAAGGCTCGGACATCGCGCCCTTGGCCGCGCCCCTGCGCGCGGCTCTGGAGGCGGCCGGGATCGGCGTCGAGATCATGTCCACCGCCTCGGCCTGCCGCACTTACAACGTGCTTCTGACCGAAGATCGGCTGGTTGCGGCCGTCCTTGTGGCGGTTTAGGACGCCCGCGGCCCCGGATTCCCCTTTCGCCCGGGCACAATCGCTTTATATTCCGAAGCGAGGGGCCGTCGCCCCACAAAATCAGAAACCGCTCGATCCGAAGGGGAAACGACCCATGGCTTTTGAACTTCCCGATCTTCCTTATGCCCATAACGCGCTGGCCGGCGGCGGCATGTCCGAGGAGACGCTGCAGTATCACCATGACCTGCACCACAAAGCCTATGTGGATAACGGCAACAAGCTGCTGGAGGGCTCGGGGCTGGAGGGCAAGAGCCTGGAGGAGGTCGTCACAGCCACCTACAACGCCGCCGACAAGGCGGGCCTCTTCAACAACGCCTCGCAGCATTGGAACCACATCCAGTTCTGGGAGATGATGGGCCCGAACCGGACCGGCATGCCCTCGGAACTGGAGGCGCGGATCAAGGAAGCCTTCGGCTCGGTCGATGCCTTCAAGGAGCAGTTTGTCGCCGCTGGCGTGGGCCAGTTCGGCTCGGGCTGGTGCTGGCTGGTCAAGGAGGGTGACGCGCTGAAGGTGACCAAGACGCCGAACGGGGTGAACCCGCTCTGTTTCGGTCAGACCGCGCTTCTGGGTTGCGACGTGTGGGAGCACTCCTATTACATCGACTTCCGCAACAAGCGGCCGGTCTATATCCAGAATTTCCTCGACAACCTGGTGAACTGGGAGAACGTCGCCCAGCGCCTAGCGGCGGCTGGGGGCTGACGATACCGATGCCCCGGCCTTGCGCCGGGGCCTCGACGGCGGGAGGGCCATCGACGAGCGAGGTCCCGGGCCAAGCCCGGGACATTCGGGCTTATGCCGATCCCCGGCGTGTCAGGCCCGCGCCTTGTCGAAATCGTTGAAGCTGCGGCCCTCGGCGACCAGCGCCTCGATCAAGGAAGCAGGTTTCCAGACGTCGCCGTAGCCAGCCTGGTGGAAGCCTTCGATCTTCTCCAGCGCCTTATCGAGACCCATCAGATCGGCCCAGAACATCGGGCCGCCGCGATAAGCGGGGAAGCCGTAACCGAATGCATAGGTCACGTCGATGTCCGAGGCGCGGAGCGCGATGCCTTCCTCGAGGATCTTGGCGCCCTCGTTGACCAGCGCCAGCACGCAGCGCTCAACGATCTCGTCGGCGTCGATCTGGCGGCGGGAGCCGTGGCGCTTTAGCCCCTCCTCCTCGACGATCGCCGCGACCTCCGGATCTGGCTTGGGCTTGCGGCTGCCCTCGGCGTAGCGGTAG
>JAHEKA010000405.1 GCA_024638585.1 Rhodospirillales bacterium | reverse complement strand
CCGGGTCTGGCGAAATACGCCGGCCGCGTGCGCGATATGATCGGCGAATACGTCGCCAATTCCGGCGGCAAGATCCGCCTGGTGGAGATCGATCCGGTGGCGTTCTCCGACGCCGAGGACGAGGCGGTTGAATTCGGGCTCCAGGGCCTGCCGCTGGACCGCACGGGAGAAAAGGTCTATTTCGGCCTGGCGGGCACCAATTCCACCAATGAAGAGGAGACCATCTCCTTCTTCTCGCCCAGCCGCGAACCCTATCTCGAATACGATCTCACCAAGGTGGTCTACCGGCTCGCCAATCCCGACCGCAAGGTGATCGGCCTGATGAGCTGGCTGCCGGTGCGCGGCTTCCCGGGGTCGATGATGGCCCGCATGTCCTCCATGGGCCGGCCCTGGCAGCTGACGGCGCAGCTCCAGCAATTGTTTACGGTCGAGGACGTCCCCATCGACGCCGATGAGATCCCGAAGAAGATCGACATCCTCTTCGTCCTGCATCCGGCCGACATTTCGGAGAAGACCGCCTATGCCATCGACCAGTTCATGATGCGCGGCGGGCGGGCGATGATCTTCGTCGATCCCATGGCGGAGATCGCGCAGCGCCTGCCCGGCACCGGCGGCAAGTTCGTCTCCACCGCATCGGACCTCGGCCCGATCTTCAAGGCCTGGGGGCTGGAATACGACAAGACCAAGGCGGTGGGAGACATGCTCGCCGCCCAACGTATCAACGCCGGCAGCCAGGCCAACCCAACGCCGTTGGAATATCCGCCCTGGCTGCAGTTGAAAAAGACCAACTTCGCCTCCGACGACATCATCACCACGGAGATCGACACCATGGTGATGGCGAGCGCCGGCGCGCTTGGCTTCAAGGCGGGCTCCGGCCTCACCTTCAAGCCGATCGTGCGGAGCTCGGAGCAATCCATGCTGCTCGCCGCCGAAGACCTCAAGGGCCGGCCGGACTTCATCAACATCCACAAGAACTTCAAGGCGACGGGCAAGCGCTACGCGTTGGCCGCCCGGGTGACCGGCGAAACCGCCTCGGCATATCCTGCGGGCCCGCCCCCGGCCAAGGCCTATATCAAGGCCGACAAGAAAAAGAAGGGCGGGGCCAACCAGGACGAGGGCGCCGACAAGGCCAAGGACGCCAAACCCGATCCGGCCAAGTTGAAGAAGGCCGAGGAGCGCCGGGCCGCCCTGGCCAAGGCCCATCTCGCCAAATCGAAAGGGGCGATCCACGCCGTGGTGTTCACCGATGCGGACATGCTGCGCGATGAGTTCTGGGTGCGGGTCCAGAACCTCCTGGGCCAGACCATCACCATCCCGGTATCCGACAATATGAACCTGGTGACCAACGCCCTTGACAACCTGACCGGCTCCGACGAGTTGATCGGCTTACGCTCGCGCGGCGTCTCGGTCCGGCCCTTTACCCTGGTGCAGGATCTCACCCGCAAGGCGGAGTTGCGCCTGCGGGCCAAGGAGCGGGAACTGCAATCCCGTCAGGAAGAGACCGAACGCAAGCTGCGCCAGCTGCAATCGCCCGCCCGCGGCGAAGGCGACCGGGCCATCCTGAGCCCCAAGCAGATCAAGGAGATCAACAAGTTCAAGGGCGAGCTGCTGACCATTCGCAAGCAGCTGCGCGACGTGCAATTGGGCTTGCGCGAGGATATCGAGAAACTGGAAGGCCGGCTGTGGGTCTACAATATCGGCCTGATCCCGGTGCTGGTGGCCCTTGCCGCGGTGATCCTCGGTCTCGCGCGCACGCGCCGGCGCCGTCAGCGCATGGAAACCGAGGCGCGGGGTTAGGCGGCGATGACACCGAAATCCTTCCTCAGCCTGCTCGTGATCACGGTGGTCTGCGCCGCCGCGGCGATCTGGATGGTGGCCTCGCGCGATAGCGGCACCGGCGTGCGCGGCGAGGGCCGCGTGCTGTTCCCCGATCTGGTAACCAAGGTCAACGATGTCCGCCGGGTCAAGGTCACCCGTGGCAGCGGCACCTCGACCCTGGTGGGCACCGAAAAGGACGGCAAGGTCAGCTGGAAGATCGAAGAGCTCTATGGCTATCCGGTGCCGCTGATTTCGGTCCGCGCGGTGGCCGCGGGCATCGCCCAGGTGGCCGTGATCGAGGCCAAGACGACTCGGCCCGCGAAATACCCGAAGATTCAGGTCGAGGACCCCAAGGGGAAAGACTCCAAGGCCGCCCGGGTGGAACTGTTCGGCAAATCCGGGGAAAAACTCGCCGACCTCATCGTCGGGCTCCAGCGCGAAACCTTCAGCGGCCCAGGCGAACTGTTCGTCCGGCTGCCGGGCGACGAACGCGCCTGGCTGGCCCGTGGCAAAGTCCGGGTTCCCGAGAAGCGGGAGAATTGGGTCGACCAGATGATCGTCGAGGTCGACCTGCCCCGATTGCGGGAGAGCACCCTGTTCCTCGAAGGCAAGAAGCCGCTCCGGGTCTACAAGAAGACGGAGCGCGACCAGGACTTCACCGTCGAAGGTATGCCCGACGGCTATGAGCTGAAAGAGCTGTTCGGCGCCGAGGATATCTCCCGTTCGATCCAGAACCTCGCCTTTGAGGAGGTCAAGCCCAACGCGGAGATCGGCATCGACATCAAGGCCCAGCCCCATGTCCGCCACATCACCTTCGACGGGTTGATCGTCGAGGGCTGGTCGAAGGAGATCGGCAAGAAGCTCTGGTTCACCTTCCGCGCGCGCGCCAATCCCGAGCCCAAAGAGGGTGAGAAGATCGACAAGGACAAAATTGCCAAGGAAGTCGCCAAGATCAACCGGGTCGCCAGCGGCTGGGCCTATACCATCAACGACTTCGAAACCAAGAATATGCGCAAGACGCTGGAAACCCTGATTCAGCCCAAGCCCGGAACCAAGACGGCGTCTCCGGCGGCGAAAACCCCCGTGGAAAGCGTCCCAAGCACGCCCGGAGAGGCCGGCGGCGGCCAATAGGCCCGTTTCGGCCCGGCCGATCCCCATAGACAATCGGCCCCCATATCCGCTATCACCCCATAGCACCGCAAAGCCCCAAAGGGGCTGAGCCACAAGGGATGGAACGATTTCATGGACGATGGCGACAGCGGCCGTAAGCTGCTTTACGACCCGCATATCTTTTTTTGCCTCGAGGAGAACCAGGCACAGCCCGGGCAGACCTGCTGCGCCGAAAAGGGCGCCATGGACCTGTTCGGCCATATGCGCGTCTTCGCCAAGCAGAACGGCGTGACCGGCATCCGCGTCAACCGCGCAAGTTGCCTTGAGCGCTGCGAACTTGGGCCCATCATGGTGGTCTATCCCGAAGGCATTTGGTACGCGGTCAGGACCAAGGAAGACGTCGAGGAAATCGTCAAGAGCCACATCATCGAGGGACGCCCGGTCGACCGGTTGATCGTCGCCCC
>JAHEKA010000404.1 GCA_024638585.1 Rhodospirillales bacterium | reverse complement strand
GACCAGGGGAAGTGTGCCGCCCTCGCGGATCAACCGCTCCAGGGCGATCAAGGCCCGCCGCGGGTCCAGGGGAAGGGTTCCGGCTTCATCGGAGATCCCGGCCGCCGCGGCGAGGCGCAGTTTGCGGGCACCGGATTCTACCAGGAAGACACAGGCGGCCCCGGACGATCCCCTGTTCTCTTCCCCGTCACAAGCCAAGCGGCAGACATCGGAAAGAATCTCGGAAAGGGACACTCTCTCCGTGATGGCAAGGAGGATTTCATTGGTTCCTTTTTTCTTCATCACCCGACCTTGGTCATGCGCCTGGGGTGGGGGGCCGCCCCGACAACCATCGCGGTCAGTCAGTGTCTGGTGAATTGGTAAAAAAAAGATAAAACCTTAACGAGCAGACGATGCCGAATATTCCCCCATTTCAATAGTTTAGGGCGATGGGCCCGTCATGTTGTCATAAGGGCAATGGCTTCGTCGGTGGTCATCACCCGCCCCATACGGGGGAACACGCGCTCCATGAAGAACGCATTGTTGTCCCCCCGGTGGGAGTAGCAGCAGTCGCGCACCACCACGATTCCGTAATCAAGGTCACGGGCGGCAAAGACTGTGGAAGCTATGCCCACATCGGTCGAGCCTCCGGCGATGACGATGGTCGAGAGGCCGCGAACCCTGAGTTGCAAATCCAGGTGGGTTTGATGAAAGGCGCTCCAGCGATGTTTGGGGACCATGACGTCACCGTCCTGGGGCGCGACCTCGGGGGCGATCTCGGCGCTCTCCTGGCCGTGGCGATGGGCCGGCATGAAGCGGCGTTCTCGTTCGCCCCAGGGGTTGAGGTCCATGTCCGTGTCGGTCAGGCGGGAGGCGACGTCCGCACCGTCGGCAGCGTGGTCGGCGGCGCCATAGAATGCAATCAGCCCGGCCTCGTGTGCGCCTTTCACAAGCCGCGACATGTTCTCCAAGATGCCCCATTTCGCGAGGTTCTCCGCCTTGGCAGGATCCGTCGGATGAAGGTAGCCGTTGAGGGTATCGAACAGCACCAGCGCGGCGCGGTCCTTGGCGAGGCTCGGATCCAGGTCGATACGTGGTGGCATGGGGAATCTCCTTTGTTTCTGGTTACTTCGGTGCGGTCTTTACAAGGCGCCGCGGACGCGGTCGATCACATCCTGGGGCTCCGCAGGTGGGGTGTCGCCGCGCCACGCGACATGGCCGTCGGGCCGCACCAGAACCAATGCGCGTTCATAGAGCTCGGTGATCTCGGGATCGTCGATGTCGCGTATCTCCAGCGGCAGGGCACGCGCCGCGGCGGCCTCCTGGAGGCCGCCGACGTCGGGTGGGCTATCGCCCAATCGGAGGAGGACAAAACCCCGTCCGAACAGGTCGATGACCGGCTGGCCGTCGGTCAGGCGGGCATCGGGGGCTCGGGCGCCGGGACGGGTGGTTGGCGTATAGGTTTCCCGCTCCACTGGAGGCGGTGCTTCCGATTCCTGGCAGACGAGCGGCGAAGAGTCGTAGCGGTAGCCAATTTGCAGGCCGAAATTGGGCGGCGACAAGACGTCCTTCATGATTTTCCGGCCTACCTCGGCGCGTTCCTTCTCGCCGGCGGGCGAGTCTTCAAGGATATGCGGCGTCGGCGTGACCTTTTCGCCCCGGGCGTAGCGTGCTGCGGCATAGTCGACATTGCGTTTGCCGATGGGGCGGCGCTCGGTGGTATAGCTTTCAAGCAGCCGCTCCCCGCCCCAGCCCTGCAGCATGGCTTCGATCTTCCATGACAGGTTGGTGATGTCGCCGATACCGGTGTTCATGCCGAAGCTGCCGGCCGGTGTGAGTTGGTGGATGCAGTCGCCAGCCAGGAGGATCCTTCCGTCCTGATAGCTGTCGGCCACAAGCTGGCGGCGGATCCAATCCAGCACGGAGAGCACCTCGTAGTCGAACTTCCGCCCGGCGAAGCGTTCCAGATCCGCATCCACGTCGACCTTGCCCCAGGATTCGGGATCCAGGGACCCGCGGACCTGGAACCGCCACAATTCCTTGCCATCGATGGCATTGACCGAGGCCCATTGCCCATCGGGCCCCATGGCGAGGTAGCTGCGGCCGTCCCCTTTGTCGTGGATCGTCGAGAATTCCTCGGATCGAAAGAGAACGTTGGTGGCGTATCCCAAGACCGGCGTTCCATCGAGCTTGATTCCGAGCGCGTCGCGGATCGGGCTGCGGGCACCCTCGCAGGCCACCACATAGGCGCAGCGCAGGGTCTCGTCCGTCCCCTCGCCGTTCGCCGCCTGAAGTTGTGCGGTGACGCCGGTCTCGTCCTGCTCCACGTCGACGCAGCGGGTGTGATAGCGCAGGGTCACGGAAGCGAGGGAGCGGGCACAAGCCTGCAAGGCGGGATCGAACACCGTTTGCGGGCAGCGCTGAAAGGGCTCCAGGGTGCCGCGCGGCGGGCTGACTTCGTCATAGGCGGGATTGGTCTGGCGGGCGATCTCCCATCCGGTCAGGGTGGTGAAATAGATGTGGTCCCGGGCCCGGTTCCTGGGATAGCCGTTCTCCCGGATGGTGTCGGCGATGCCCCAGCGCCGGCAAAATTCCATAGTTCGGATATTCACGCCGTTGGTCTTGGGGTGGACCACCTCTCCATCGCCTTGTTCAACCAGGACGCAATCGATGCCGCGCCAACCCAGCTCCACGGCCATTGCGAGGCCCACCGGCCCGCCGCCGACGATGAGGACGGGGATGTCAAAGTTTTCTGTCGTTGCCATCGGTGCTTATGGTTCTCTCTTGGTTTTCTTTTTATCTAACGGCGACGGACCGCGGCCTGTCAATGGTCCGGAAGCTCCGGGAAACCATTGCCCAAGGACGAACCCGGCGGCTACTCTGGTTGAAACGGGAGCCCGTGGGGGCGTGGGGGAAAAATGGTGAAAAAGGGACGATCTGTGGCCTGGATCGGGACCACAGTCGTGGTCCTGGCGATAATGATTTTCGCATTGGCCGATTGTGCCGATAGCCTGCCGCGCTCGGAACAGGTGACCAGATCTACCTGGCCGAACTTCGCTGCGGCCAAGGCTGCCTATGACGAGGTCAGGCCAGGTGAGACCAGCGTCGAGGCACTCAAGAAGATGGGCTACGACCCCTATAGCGATACCAATGTCAGGGTGATGAGCTATCTCGATATCAATAGACTGTTCGTGGCGGGCGATTCCAAGACCACCGCGACGATCCCGAACGCGGTTCGGGGCTGCCTCGATGCTCAGGCCGCATGCTTAGGCTATGGTGTCAATCTGGAGCGCATCAACCGCAAGCGAGTCGGGTCTGCCTTTCTCGATCTCTTGAATTTTCACCGAAAAACCCATGAGACGGGCTGGTCTTTTCGCGCCGTCTTCGTGATCCACAAGGATCACGTGGTCTACAAGCTGTGGTCGGGGGTGC